>JANYFV010000516.1 GCA_025359635.1 Undibacterium sp.
AGCGTGCGTTTGCAGATCCAAAACTTGGCGGCTGGCGTAATGATGCGCTTCCAGGCGCGCAATAAGGGATCATCCGGCGCATCGAGCGCGCTGGCTAATTTCAACATCAAGCGGGTGGCGGCTTCGCTTTCCAGCGCCAGATCGGCCAGTACATTGCGCATCAAAGGCTGATCTGCCAGCAAGCGGCCAAAGGCACTGCGGTGCCGTGCATGGTGGATAGCCTGGGTGAGCGCGTGGCGCATCAGCGCGGCGCTGCCGATCACGCAATCGAGCCGAGTTAGATTCGCCATTTCTATGATGGTAGGAATGCCGCGCCCGTCTTCGCCTACCATGATGCCTAGCGCATCCTGGAATTCAACTTCGCTGCTGGAGTTGGAGCGGTTGCCGAGCTTGTCTTTCAGTCTTTGCACCAGCACTGGATTCTTGCTGCCATCCGGTTTCCAGCGCGGTACGAAGAAGCAGGACAGGCCAGCCTCCGTGCGTGCCAGCACCAAATGCGCGTCGCACATCGGTGCCGAAAAAAACCATTTATGCCCGATCAACAAATACTCTGCACCGCGCCCGCCTGCGCCTAGCGGCACGGCGACTGTGCTGTTGCTGCGCACATCCGAACCGCCCTGCTTTTCGGTCATGCCCATGCCTATCATGATCGAGGTTTTTTGTGCGATAGGCAGGTCACGCGCATCGTGATGCCGTGCATATAATTTATCTTTGAGTTGGGCAAATAGTACCGGCTCATTTTGCAATACCGGTATCGACGCAAAGGTCATCGTGGTCGGGCACAGCGAGCCAGATTCCACCTGCGATTGCAAATAATAGCCAGCGGCTCGCGCCACATGCGCACCGGCTTGCGGCGCCATCCAAGGCAGCGCCTGTAGGCCTTCTTTACGCAACAGGTCTAGTAGTTGGTGCCAACTCGGATGAAACTCAACTTGGTCGATGCGCTGACCAGTTCGGTCATGCGTGCGCAGTTCGGGCAGATGGTGATTCGCCAGTTCACCTAGCTGCAATATTTCTTTGCTGCCTAACTCGGCACCGTAGCGCAACAGGGCATTCTGGTGCCAGCCAGCCTGATAATGTTCGACGCCTTGCATTAACACTGCATCGCTGCTGAAAATATTGTAGTCTTGCAGATTTGGAACCTGATTCGTCACGTCGTGGGTAGGCCATTGCATGAGGTATCTCCGTATCGGGATGCTGAGAATTGTTTGCTGTATTGCAGGCCTCCTTTGTAACACATTTATTCGGCTGTATAGGTGTCTAAAAACCAAAAGGTAAATCGAATGAGCGAAGTAATTTATCTTGGCAAAAGCAAAAAATCTGTATGATTATTTTGGTTTTGTTGAAATTGATGCATACGTCTGCATCCCCTATCCCCGATATCATTTTCATAGAGCTTGCATTGTAGTTCTAACGGCTAACAAAAATTACTTGCTTCATCGCGGCACTGACTCTCAGACACGAAAACGGTAGCAAAAAAATGCTGATCGGTGTAGCGTACAACACTCATTCACGGTTAAATTCAAATAATTGTTTTGCTGGAGAAATGTCTATGCAAGTGGAACAACACCGCCCAGATCTGGCACTGTTTCTGGCATCTTCCGCCCACGATATGAAGAACTCTGTTGGCATGCTCAGTGGCACGTTGGAAAACTTGCTGGCCAACACCTCAGACAAACTTGCACCTGCCTATCAGCAAATGGCGCACATGCTGTATGAAACCAGACGCCTGAACAATAACCTGATCCAGTTACTCGCCTTGTATAAAGTCGGTGGCGCGGCGTATCCATTCGACCAGCAACCGCTATTGGCGGCACAATTTTTAGAAGAAATCGTTGCTTACAATCAGGTGCTGTTCGACTCAAAAAATATCCGTTTTGAATCCGAATGCGCGCCTGACCTGATCTGGTGCTTTGATGAAGATCTGGTGCGCGGCGTGCTCGGCCATGCATTAAATAATGCGATCCGTTACTGCCGTGATCAGATCCGCCTGAGGATAAATGTGACCGGCGATTTTCTTGAAATCCGGGTCGAGGATAACGGTGCAGGCTACCCGACTGCCATGCTGGAAGCCGGTGTCACGGCCGCCAGCGGAATTGACTTTACTAGTGGCAGCACTGGCCTTGGTTTATATTTTTCCAGCGAGGTGGCAAAGATGCACCTGCACCGCGGGCGAGTCGGAAGCGTCGCTTTGGAAAATAGCGGGATAGCAGGTGGCGGGTGTTTTATTTTGCGACTGCCTTAGGGCGTGTTGACACTTTTTGCAACTTTTTACAAGTTCAAATGAAAGAAACTTAATGAGCACGATATTCGATAAAAACCCGACGCCGACGTCGACGCCAACTTCAGATTGGGTCAACAAGCACTATCTGCTGATCGATGACTTTTCTAGTATGCGCGGTCTATTGCGCGAGATGTTACGTAGCTTGGGGGTGCGCCATGTAGACCAGGCTGCCAACGGCTCCGAGGCGGTTGCGGCACTGACCCGTAACCGTTATGACGTGGTCTTGTGCGACTACAATCTCGGTGCTGGCCGCACCGGACAGCAAGTGTTGGAAGAAGCAAAAATTAGCGAACTGATCGGGCCTGCCTGCATTTGGCTGATGATTTCAGCTGAGAAGAGTGTCGAGTCTGTAATGGGTGCGGCCGAATATCAGCCCGATGGCTACTTGATCAAACCAATTACCGAAGGACTGCTGCTGGCGCGCCTGAATCGTATCTGGAGTAAGAAACAGGTATTTAAAGAAATCGATATTGCCTTTGAGGCCAAAGATTATTTGAAGGCCGCCAAGCTCTGCGATCAAAGGCTGGCAAGCGACAAGCTACACGCGCTCGATCTGGCGCGCATGAAGGCGAGCCTGCTGCAAAAAAGCGGCGAACCCGAGCAGGCGCGCGAAGTGTATCAGTCGGTGCTGGCACAGCGTGATTTTCCATGGGCGAAGACTGGGCTGGCAAAAATTCATTTGCAAAACGGCGAAGATGAAACGGCACGTCTGCTGTTGCAGGAAGTTATAGAAAACAACCCGAATTATCTCGATGCCTACGATCAGCTGGCGCAGGCACAGCAAAATCTGGGACTGCTGGCCGAAGCTGAAAAGGTGCTTGAAAGTGCGGTCAAATTATCACCAAATTCAGTACTGCGGCAAAAAAATCTAGGCAACGTCGCGCTCAAACTTGGCAATATCGAAACTGCCGAAAAAGCTTTCCGTAAAAGCGTGGCCGTAGGCGAACATTCCATCTTGCGAACACCAGATTCCTACCTCGGTTTGGCGCGTGTATGCGGGCAAAAAAACGAGTCGAAAGAAGCACTGCAATTGCTCAGCACAGTGCAAACGGAATTTGATAATGAAGAGGTGCGGCTACGCGCCAAGATAACCGAAGGGCTGGTTTATCATGAGAGCGGCGACTGGAAAAGAGCGCGCAAATCAGGTGAGGAAATGGGCCAACTACTGGCCGAAAGTTCCGGTCATCCCGACGTCGAGACTAGCCTGGATATGGCGCGACTGCTTTTTGCCGTCGGCGTCAAAGATGCGCCAGTCGAGCTATTACGTGTCTTGATCAAAAATCATCACGAAGACGAGCAGCTTGCAGCACAGGTACAGCAGATCTTCGACAAGGCGCGCATGAGTGAAGAAGGGGCTGAAATGCTGAGTACGGCGCGCCGGGAAGCAAGCGAAATGATGAATCATGGCGTCATGCTTTGGAAGGAAAACAAGCTGACTGAAGCGGTGGCATGGATGCGTAATGCCAGAAGCGCCATGCCGGTGAACACCCGCGTTCTATTCAACTGTGCGCATATCATGATCGCGGCGCTAAAAACACAGGGCTTCGATTCCGCCTTGGCGGCCGAAGCCAGAGAGATCTTGTTGCAAGTGGATAAGCTAGCGCCAAACCAGCGCCGGTTCGCACAATTGATGGAACAGCTGTCCGCCCTGTCGCCTGCCGTTGAGAATAGCTAAACGGGTACTGTCAGCACAAGCGAGGAGGATGCGGCCGATGCTTCTGGCCGCATAGGTTCTTTTAGCTTAAGATGCGAAGCAATTATCCTCTACACCAATTAACAATGCTCAGTAACACCCAACAAAACGGCCATTTCCGCCCGCGCATCAGCTTGCAAACCCTGGGCCGTGGGGATGGTTTATTGGGAATGAAACCATCCGGCGCTTTTGGTCCGCGCGGCGGTAGCGTGACCGTGGCGCAGATTGATTGGCTGTACACGACGGATACCGGATTGCGCTGGCAAACCGCTGCCCCCATCACGCTGCTGAATCGCCGCCCCAGCTCTAGCCAGCCGCTGTTGGATGCACAAGGCCAAATGATCACTTTATTGCGCGATCTGGGCGCTGAGGCCGATGCGCTGGATAAAATATGGGAACTCAATTTACAACCTTTGCCAGCGAATACTTTGCAATGGCGCAGCAAAGAAGCGGCGACACAATTTGGCCCTTTATGGAGCCTGCTGCAGGAAGATTTTTTCGCTGATTTTTGGGCTGAGCAATTACCGCAATTGCAGGCGCTTGGTTGGTCAGTCGTAGTACGTCCGGGCTTCGCACATGAGAGCGTGATGGTCGATGCCTGGCACCTCATTATTGCCCCCGATACTGGCGAAATTCTCGGCAAAGAAGTCGCCACTACCATGCGTGGTTATGCACCGGTGATTGGCAAGCTAGGCTTACCGGCGCGTGAAGGTTCTTGGCTGCTCAGTCTTGGTATCGAGATCGATGGCGAACAGATCGATCTGGTGCCACTGCTGGCGAATCTTTTGCAAAGAGATGCGCGCTGGCTGAGCGCAAAACAAGTCGCTGAAATTGATGATCTGGCCGTAATACAACTACGCGCGCCGGGTGGCAAGCGGATTACGGCAATGGCCGCGCCACTCAAAGCCATCGTCACACATATGTTGGAATTGCTGACCGATGAACGGCGTCTGCCTGGCCCGTTAAAACTATCCTCTTGGGAGGCGCACCGGCTCGATGCTTTGCGTCTGAGTTTATTGGATAGCCAAGCGATACGGGCTAGTGCACATGGCAGCTGGCAACTGCAAGGCGACCTCGGTTTACGTCAGTTAGCAACGCGTCTGCAAGCCACCGGTGAACCACGGGCTATCATCGCGCCAACTGGCTTGGGAATAACTTTGCGGCCGTATCAATTGCATGGTGTGGCCTGGCTGCAATATCTGCGTGAGCAGCATCTGGCCGGCATCCTTGCAGACGACATGGGCCTGGGAAAAACTGCCCAGGCTCTGGCGCACATCTTGCTGGAAAAACAGGCGGGCCGACTCGATAAGCCAGCCTTGGTGGTGCTGCCGACTTCGCTGATCTTTAACTGGCAAGCCGAGACCTTGCGCATGGCACCAGATTTGCGCGTCTTGACCTTGCAAGGTGCGGCGCGCGCCGATTTATTCAGTAGCATTGCCGATGTCGATCTTGTGTTGACCACGTATCCGCTGCTGTGGCGTGATTTGGAAGCACTGGAAACTCAAGAGTTTCATCTGTTGATTCTGGACGAAGCACAGACTGTTAAAAATGCCGCCAGCCGCAGCGCCGATGCAGTACGACGGCTGCGCGCCAGACATAGGCTGTGCATTACCGGCACGCCGCTGGAAAATAATCTGGGCGAACTCTGGACTCAATTTGATTTTTTGATGCCCGGCTTTCTCGGCGACCTGCGCAGCTTTACCCGCCTGTGGCGCAAACCGATAGAAGTGAATGGCGAAAGCCTGCGCGCGCAACTACTGGCACAACGGGTGCGGCCATTTATTTTGCGGCGTCGTAAAGACGAAGTTGCCAGCGAACTCGCGCCAAAAACTAAAATAATAAAACGCCTGAAACTGCAAGGCCAGCAACGAGATTTATACGAGAGTGTACGCGTTGCCTCGGATGAACAAGTGCGGCGGGTGCTACAACGAAAAGGCTTTGGCAGCGCGCAAATTACCATCCTCGATGCCTTGCTCAAGCTACGCCAGGTTTGCTGTGATCCCTACCTTTTAAAGGGCACGAAGACACCAGAAACAATGGAGCGTGCC
>JANYFV010000522.1 GCA_025359635.1 Undibacterium sp.
GAAGCTGTTGGTGCCGGCGTTAGTCATGTAAAACCTGGCGACCGTGTTGCGTATGCAGGGCGGCCCGTGGGCGCTTACGCCGAGGCGCGTGTCATGCCTGTCGATGGTCTGGTTAGGCTGCCAGACAGTATTAGCTTTGAAACAGCGGCGGCGGTAATGTTGCAAGGCTTGACGGTGCAATACCTGTTTCATCGCACCTTTCCACTTAAGGGTGGTGAGACTATTTTGTTTCATGCCGCAGCGGGTGGCGTTGGCTTACTGGCTTGCCAGTGGGCTCGCGCAATAGGCGTAACGATGATAGGTACCGTCGGTTCCGATGAAAAGGCTGCCTTGGCGCTAGCCAATGGATGCACCCATGTGATCAATTACAACACCGAAAATTTCGTTGAGCGGGTGCGTGAAATCACTGAAGGAAAAGGTGTTCCAGTTGTCTATGATTCAATTGGTAAAGATACTTTTAAAGGCTCACTTGATTGCCTCGCGCCTTTGGGTATGATGGTCAGTTTTGGCAGTGCATCTGGCCCGGTTCCCGAATTTAGTCTCAATGAACTGGCTTCTCGCGGCTCGTTATTTATTACGCGGCCAAGTTTGATGAGTTACACCGCCAAGCGCTCAGATCTGGAGCAAATGGCAGCGCATTTATTTGGCATGATAGAAAGTGGCAAACTCAAAGTTGACATACGACAGAGTTATCAGTTAAGTGAGGTGGTACAGGCACATCGTGATTTGGAGGCACGGAAAACAACAGGTTCTAGTATTTTGATTCCCTAAGGCTACGGTTTGTCGTCTGGTCTGTTAACATCTGCGGATTGTATTCTGTGGGCAATAGAACTAAGATGAAACAAGAGCAAGATCAAACAGTGAAGAATCCTTCGGATGAGCGTGAAAGCCTAAAATTTGGGCGGTTACTGCTAGTTTTATTGTTTGCCGTAACACTTATAGTAGTGATTACTTTTGCATCAGAAGCTTATTACACAAATTGATTAACGCAGTGTTTTGCTCCTCAGGCACATAAGTCAATGGATACTATTCCACTTCATCCGCCGGTCAAGAAAGGTGAGTTCTCTAGCTCTACTCGCTTGCTTATATTGCAAGGTTTAATCCCTGTAACCGCGCACCTGGTTTCTTCGCAACTCGAAGCGTTCTCTGAACGACTGGCGGAAGCACTCTTTAAACTTTCTGATCAAACGCTCAGGCCGGAAGAAGCGACGAGTAGTTTTAACGCTTTTCAACTTCTCAAACGAAATAATACGAGCTTTTATCGATTGGTAGCAGGGCAGATAAATGCGGCGTTAACAAAAGAAGTTAGCCTGATCAACGCCAAGAAAAAAATAAAAAAAGAAGAGAAGCAAGATTTTTCTCTGGTGACTTTTGATGAGATGGAAAGTAAGGTCTTGATCCGTAATTTGAGTCAGGCATTGGAAGTGAATAATTCCGAACCCCTGGTGGCACTGAATATTCGCATCGGCAAAGTGCTCAATCGTACTCCGATAGACGTTTCACAAAATCCATTTCGCCCCGAAATATTTGTTCGTGCGGTGTACCAGGCATGGATGGAATTTGATCCGACGCCAGAATCACATCAGCTGGTATTGCGCTTGTTACAGCCCAATCTTTTTTTGAAACTACAACCTATTTTGGATGGGGTGAACGAAGCCTTGATCGCGCGCGGCATTATGCCTGATCTAAGTGATGCTTATCGTAGCAAGGTAAAACCAAAACAAAAGCGTAGCGACTCCATGAGATCGGAAAATATTTCGAATCTCGACCCCTACCTGCACGACAAATTACGCAGTATTTTCTCAGGCAATCCAATCGCAGCATCACAGCACAGAGTTGGGGATAGTCTTCAATGGAGTGGTAAAGGATACGCTAGCGACATAAGTGGTAACGGGAGTTACTCTGCTAGTGCCGAGTCTATTTTAGTTGATCGCCAGTTTTTTGATTATCTGAGTAGCATTCAGCATTTGGTTCAGACCAACGAGGTGACACAGGCTTTAAAGCAATCTGCCCTGAGGCAATTGTCGCAACAGGCAGCTCCTGATAGTTTGACACCCGTCGATCAAAGCACAATCGAACTTCTGGCGCGTATTTTTGATTTTGTTTTTAATGATGCCAGCATTCCGGAAGATGTAAAAACCCTCATCGCTCAGTTGCAGATACCAACCTTGAAAGTTGCCTTATTAGATAAAGATTTCTTTTTCAAAGAGTCGCATCCGGCACGAGCTTTGATCGATGCACTGGCAAAATCGAGTGTGCTATTTAATACTGAAAGCCATACGGAAGACCCCTTGTATCAAATGATAGAAGGGATTGTAGATCGAGTGCAGCAAGAATTTGATGAACAGATTGACTTATTTTCTGATGTCGTTGCGGATCTTGAGGCATTTCTCAAAGAGGAGGAGGAAAAGGCACAGGAGGCGATTAGTCAGCCGGTCGCTGAAGCTCTTAAGCAAGAGAAAATGCGCGTCGCAAAAGAATTCGCGGTCCATGATGTCGCTATTCGTGTTGATACTGGCGAAGTGGCCGGCTTTCTTGAAGCGTTTTTGCTCGAGCAGTGGGTAGGCATACTGACGATAGCCCACAGCGTGAAAGATAGAAAGCCGCAAGCACTCGAAAACGCTCTGAAGACGATGGATGACTTGATCTGGAGCCTGAAGTCAAAAAATAATGCAGAAGAGCGTAAGTTGCTCATTACCAAGCTGCCAGCCATGCTCTCGTTGTTGAATGCCTGGTTGAATGCGATTAAATGGGATGACCCGGAACGCGTAGTATTTTTCTCGAAATTAGCGGAGCGGCATGCAGCGATTGCTCGGGCGCCCTTGGAGTTTTCTCCAAGGCGACAATTAGAAATAGCCGTCAATATCGCACAGCGCGCGAGTAATCGGCGACTCGACCGGCATGTGCAAGATCAAATTACACAACCGGCAGACGAATGGTCTGAGCTAGTGAATCTGCTGGATCGTGGAATATGGTTGGAGTTTTCCGATGAAAACGATCCGGCGGGGCGCTATAAACTGGCGTGGGTCAGTCCTAAACGCACCCGCTATATTTTTACCAATCGTCAGGGGCAGGATGCCTTCTCTCTTTCTGGCGAAGAATTGACCACGAAATTTCGCGACGGTATTGCGACACAGATTGTGGCAGATTCTGTGGTCGATAGAGCACTGGTCGAAGCGCTGCGCGATCCGCCAAGTTAAAAATTACTTGGAAATGAGTAGTTTTATTTCGCTGGTATGCCCATTTTCTCCAGGAAATTCCGTGAATGCACTTTCAAGAAGGTAAGGCATTTGTTTGGAAATTCTTGGGCTAGATTGTTCTGTGCTCACTTTGATATTCGCCAGGGTCTTGCCACTTTTCCGGTCGCTGATGCTGATTGCCAGTTGATGCAGGAAAGAGCGGGTTGCCGCGAAATCGGACATCATGTAATAACTATTTTGCCGGCCAAAATAGTAAGGGTAATAGTAGGGATAATAGAACGCCGAGCGCCGGTTCAATCGAGAAAAGTGAATTTGCCAAAATGGATCAAACCGCGGGCTCCATAAGGCCATGGGTAGCTGTATTTCACTTACTAGCGTGCCATATTCCATGACCACTTTTAATTCTGCAGAGCTAAGATCTTTGCTGTTATTGAACCCCATACCCTGCAATCTTTCGCCCAACATCGCCGCATAGACCTTGAATTCCGGGTCGTTTTCTTGTCCTGGCATCGTTTCGACAGCAAAAGTTTTTTCTTTCAAATCGGTTGGCCATTCGTGAAAAGTCGTCACTTGACTGGTGATCGTGCTAGCACATCCGCTTAAAAGTAATGTGCCCGCCGCTATCAAAGAAAATAAAAATTTTTTCATCATAAAACCTCTTCTTGTCCACATCATTGAACTATGTCGTTCTAAAACAAATTACACGTACTTAGGGTAGTGTTTCATTAAGACATTTTATGACGAAAAGCTGTAGCAAACTGTATTTTTTTGTAAGCTAAAGTAAAGGCAAAAATGTCTGTTGTCCCGGTGAAAAAACGAGATTTTGGATTTCATGCGGATGGATAGAATGAGTACATTTGCTTGAGCGCCAATTTCTAATGCAATTTTCTGCTATTTACTGAGGCTTTTATCGCCAGTTTGGTAAAATGAGCGATTGTGCGAAGTTCAAAATAAATACTTTGCATTTTTTCCCAAATATTACGAAAGTTTTTTCCCATGAGCACAAGTACTGCAAATCAGCCGGTTACGATTTTTCGCAAAGATTACGTTGCTCCTGGATTTTGGGTAGATACAGTCGAAATGGGTTTTGACCTTGATCCGGTCGCGACGCATGTTGCTACCCGTTTAACGATGCGGCGCAATCACGCAAGTAGCGAAAAGAATTTGGTGCTGTTTGGTGAGTCGGTCAAGCTCATGCAATTGCGCATGAATGGCGTCAATCTGAAGAAAAACGCTTACCGTATTGCTGACGGAAAACTAACAATTATTAATGCGCCCGATGTCGTTGTCTTAGAGATTGAAACGGTCGTTGCAGCAAACAAGAACACCACGATGACGGGATTATATGTCTCGAATGGAAACTTCTTTACCCAATGTGAAGCCGAAGGTTTTCGCCGCATCACTTACTACCCGGATCGCCCCGATGTCATGGCTAGTTTTACTGTCATGCTGCGTGGCGACAAGAAAAAATATCCGGTCTTGCTGTCGAACGGCAATCTGATTGCTGAAGGCGATCTTGGTGATGGCCGACATTTTGCCAAGTGGGAAGATCCGTTCAAAAAACCGTCGTATTTATTTGCCCTGGTGGCGGGTAAGTTGGTTTGCCAGGAAGAAAAATATAAGCTCAAATCTGGCCGCAAAGTTTTGTTGCAAGTGTGGGTGGAGGCCGGCAATCTGGATAAAACCCAGCATGCCATGGATTCGCTCAAAAACAGCATACGCTGGGATGAGGAGCGCTTTGGTCTGGAGCTCGATCTGGATAGATTCATGATCGTTGCGACCAGCGATTTCAACATGGGTGCGATGGAAAATAAGGGCTTGAATATTTTCAATACCAAGTTTGTTCTGGCCAATCCTACTCTTGCCACTGACGTCGATTATGCGGGTATTGAATCCGTCGTTGGCCACGAGTATTTTCATAACTGGACTGGCAATCGCGTTACCTGCCGTGACTGGTTTCAGTTGTCGCTGAAAGAAGGCCTGACGGTTTTTCGTGACCAGGAATTTTCCGCCGATCTGGTCGGCACTACGACTGGTCGCGCGGTAAAACGCATAGAAGATGTGCGTCTGTTGCGCCAGGTGCAGTTCTCGGAAGATGCCGGCCCCATGGCGCATCCGGTACGGCCAGATTCTTTTGTTGAAATCAATAATTTCTACACTGTCACGATTTACGAAAAAGGTGCGGAAGTCGTGCGCATGTATTACACCTTGCTTGGCCATGATGGCTTCCGCAAAGGCATGGATTTGTATTTTCAGCGCCACGATGGCCAAGCAGTTGAATGCGATGATTTCCGCGCTGCCATGGCCGACTCTAGCGGGCGCAATCTCAAACAGTTTGAACGTTGGTATAGTCAATCTGGGACACCTCGCGTCAAGGCTCTTACTCATTACGACGCCGATGCGAAAACTTATGAAATTATCCTAAGTCAGTCTTGCCCGGCGACTCCGGGTCAAAGTAAAAAGCTGCCCTTCCATATTCCGGTTGCAGTTGGTTTATTGGATACCCAAGGTAAAGATTTGAACTTGTCTCTGGAAGGACAAACTGCTAGCTCCACCAATGTAATACTAGAGCTGACCAAGTCCAGCCAAACTTTCCGCTTTACCGGCATAGAGAGTAAACCTACGCCTTCATTGTTGCGGAATTTCTCTGCACCAGTCGTGCTGGAATACGATTACACAGATGACGAATTAGGCCATTTGTTGGCCAATGACAGCGATCCATTTAATCGTTGGGAAGCCGGTCAAAGATTGGCGATGCGTCGCTTAATTAAATTGACGACCGCGGTGCAACAAGGTGAAGTGCTAGAGCTGGACGCTATGTTTATTCAAGCCTTGCGCGCGACCTTAAACGACACGACACTCGATCCGTCGTTCCGTGAAGTTGTAATGAGCTTGCCATCAGAAGCCATGATCGCAGAAGAACTGAAGATCGTCGATCCGCAAAGTATACATACGGCGCGCCAGTTCATGCGCGCCACCTTGACGCATCACTTAAAGGCAGATTTACTGAGTGCGTATGAGGCAAACCTGACGCCAGGAAAATATAGTCCGGATGCAGTATCGGCGGCAAAACGTGCGCTGAAGAATTTGGCGATGTCGTATTTATTGGAATGGCCGGATGATGCCACGTTTTCTCTGGCGAAAACCCAGTTTGATCAAGCAGAGAACATGACCGATAGAATGGCGGCGTTGACTGCACTGAGTAATTTCTCTGGCTCTGCCAAGAATGCAAAGGCAGCATCACAATCGCTGCAAAAATTCTACAAAAAATTCAAAAAAGAAGCACTGGTGATTGATAAGTGGTTCATGCTTCTGGCAACTGCTCGTACCACTGATGTAAGTAAGGTACGAGAACTAATGAAGCATGACGCCTTTACATTAAGTAACCCGAACCGAGCGCGTAGTTTGATCTTCGGTTTCTGCAATGCCAATCCCTCACGCTTCCATGCTGCTGATGGAAGTGGCTATGCATTGTGGGCGGAAATGGTTATCGCATTAAATAAACTCAACCCGCAAGTTGCGGCACGCCTAGCGCGCAGCTTGGATCGATGGAAAAAATACCCTCAAAATCTACAGGCGCACATGAAGGCAGCTTTATTGAAAGTGGCGGAAACCAAAAAATTGTCGAAAGATGTTTTGGAAATTGTCTCGAAGGCATTGGCGTCTTAGCCTAAAGAAGCACGGATTTATTCTGCTTCGTCATCCTCGCGAATGCGGGGATCCAGTTTTTAAACAATTCACGAAGCGACAATGTAGTCGTGCTTCACATGATGTAGCTTGAAAACTGGATCCCCGACTAAAGCATTCGAGGATGACGATTAAATCCGCGTTTCCCGAACAAATTTTACTTATAAATAATTGTAAATAATCTCAAGGAAAAATATGAAACGAATCAGTCTCACGCGGCATCTGGTTGAAGAGCAGCGGTTAAATAACAGCATTCCTGCAGAATTGCGTCTTTTGATTGAAGTTGTTGCGCGCGCATGTAAAACCATCAGCCACGCGGTTGGTAAGGGTGCCTTAGGTGAAGTACTGGGTTCTGCTGAAACTGAAAATATTCAGGGTGAAGTGCAAAAGAAATTAGATATTCTTTCGAATGAAATTTTACTTGAAGCCAATGAGTGGGGCGGACATTTAGCCGCGATGGCGTCTGAAGAAATGGAAAGTATTCATCCGATTCCCAATCGTTATCCTATGGGCGAATATATGTTGCTGTTCGATCCATTGGATGGCTCTAGCAATATTGATGTGAATGTCTCGATCGGCACAATTTTCTCCGTACTCAAAGCGCCAGACGGCATGGGTGCGCCAAGCGAACAAGATTTTATGCAGCCAGGTAGTCAGCAAGTGGCCGCAGGGTATGCATTGTATGGCCCGCAAACCATGCTGGTGCTGACCACAGGTAATGGCGTCAATTGCTTTACGCTAGATCGTGAAATGGGATCATGGGTGCTCACACAGCGCAATATGCAAATCCCGGCAGATACGCAGGAGTTCGCGATTAATGCATCGAACACGCGCCACTGGCATCCACCTGTCACGCGCTACGTAAATGAAATGTTGGCGGGTAAAACTGGTCCGCTGGAAAAAGATTTCAATATGCGCTGGATCGCATCGATGGTCACTGATGTACATCGTATTTTAAATCGCGGTGGAATCTTCATGTACCCAGCCGATGCGCGAGAGCCGGATAAAGCAGGTAAGTTGCGCTTGATGTACGAAGCTAATCCTATGTCGATGATAGTCGAGCAGGCAGGTGGTGCATCGACCGATGGTAAGCAGCGCATGTTGGATGTTCAACCGACCAAATTGCATCAGCGCGTGCCAGTATTTCTCGGATCTAAAAATGAAGTTGAGCGTATTACGCGCTATCATCAAGAATAGAGTTATTCGATTCAACGAAAACGCGAGCATATTTTGCTTGCGTTTTTTTTCGTAAAATTGATATTTATTTCAACCTAATCATAAGTAATTTTGATATTTGACATATCACTAGAAGCAGAGCAATCTTCTTCTCATCTTTAATTTTTGCTTATTTGGAGTTTCATCATGCCTGTCTACCGTTCACGTACCACCACTCACGGCCGCAATATGGCCGGTGCCCGTGCCTTATGGCGCGCTACTGGCATGAAGGATGGTGATTTTGATAAACCTATCGTTGCTGTCGTCAATTCATTCACACAGTTTGTGCCTGGCCATGTGCATCTGAAAGATCTCGGGCAGATGGTGGCGCGCGAGATCGAGGCGGCTGGCGGTGTGGCTAAAGAATTCAATACCATTGCGGTCGATGATGGTATCGCAATGGGCCATGGTGGCATGCTGTATTCGCTGCCATCGCGTGAGCTAATTGCTGATTCGGTTGAGTATATGGTTAATGCGCATTGTGCCGATGCGATGGTGTGTATTTCCAATTGCGACAAGATTACTCCGGGTATGTTGATGGCAGCGATGCGCATCAATATTCCTGTGGTGTTTGTTTCCGGTGGCCCGATGGAAGCTGGAAAGATCCTGAAAGTTGTCAACGGCGCGCAAAAAATCATCAAACTTGATCTGGTCGATGCCATGATTAAAGCCGGTGACAGTTCGGTTAGCGATGCGGATGTCGCTGAGATCGAACGTTCTGCCTGTCCGACTTGTGGCTCATGTTCCGGCATGTTCACTGCCAACTCTATGAACTGCCTGACCGAAGCTCTAGGTCTGGCTTTGCCTGGCAATGGCACTATCCTTGCAACCCATTCTGACCGTAAAGAGTTATTCTTGCGTGCCGGCCGTTTGATCGTCGATTTGGCTAAACGCCATTACGAACAAGACGATTATTCCGTTCTGCCACGCAGTATCGCCACCAAAGCGGCCTTTGAGAATGCTATGGCACTCGATGTATCGATGGGCGGTTCAACCAATACTGTTTTGCATTTGCTGGCCGCCGCGCACGAAGCTGGCGTGGCATTCAATATGGCCGATATTGACAGAATTTCACGCAAGGTTCCTTGTCTGTGTAAAGTCGCACCGATGACCGATAAGTATCACATTGAAGACGTGCACCGTGCTGGTGGCATTATCAGTATTTTGGGCGAACTGGCACGCGCAGGTTTGCTCGATACGACGTTGCCAACCATTCATAGCAAAACCATGGCTGAGGCGATTGCAAATAATGACATCACATGTACGCAAGATGCTGCAGCACATCAATTGTTCCGTGCGGCTCCGGGTGGCGTGCCGACCCAAGTTGCCTTCTCGCAGTCTGAGCGTTTCATCACTTTGGATATGGATCGCAGCACTGGCTGCATCCGCGACAAGGCGCACGCCTATTCGCAAGATGGCGGTTTGGCGGTGTTGTATGGCAATCTGGCGGAAAAAGGCTGTATCGTTAAAACCGCCGGTGTTGATGAAAGCATTTTAAAATTTACTGGCAAAGCGCGCGTGTTCGAAAGCCAGGACGATGCGGTTGAAGCGATTTTGGGCGATACCGTACATGAAGGCGACGTCGTCATTATTCGCTATGAAGGCCCAAAAGGCGGACCGGGGATGCAAGAAATGCTGTATCCAACTTCCTATATCAAGTCAAAGGGATTGGGCAAAGCCTGCGCGCTATTTACTGATGGGCGCTTCTCTGGCGGTTCATCCGGCCTGGTGATTGGTCACGCCTCGCCAGAAGCGGCTGAGGGCGGTGCGATTGGCCTCGTGGAAGAGGGTGATATCATTGTGATTGATATCCCGGCACGCAGTATCAATTTAAAGATTAGTGATGCCGATTTGGCGCAACGCCGAGCCGCAATGGAAGCGAAAGGCGATCTTGCCTGGAAACCGGTTTCTCGTGAACGTTACGTCTCGCAAGCCCTGCAAGCCTATGCAGCACTGGCGACATCTGCCGACCGCGGGGCGGTGCGCGATATTTCGCAACTAAAAAGGTAAGTTTAGCCAGAAAATCAGTGAGCTTAAAAAGACCCGCATCGAGGCAAATGTATGCCTCGATGTGGGTCTTTTGTTTTATCGTTAGCTTATTTAGATGCCTTGCAATTTTGCATCTTGCCCATAACTAGGCAAAATAAATCAATAAAAAGAATGATCGTGCGCGCACTTTGGGTGCGACAACGCGCGCTCGTTTATACTGATGCAGTAAATCACTCTAAAAAGAATCCGCGAGAATTGTTATGCCAAGTAAGGACCAGCCTGCAAACACCCAAAATCAGGCGCTGGAATACGTCACTTCATGCAAATTGCCTACAACTTGGGCAAGCTTTCAGATGCATGCCTTTGTTGAAACGGCCACGGGTAAGGAGCATATCGCTTTGACACTCGGCGACTTTAGCGATGGTAAGCCTGTGCTGGCTCGAATACATTCCGAGTGCTTGACTGGTGACGCCTTGTTTAGTCAGCGTTGCGACTGCGGCCCGCAATTGGAAATGGCAATGCAAAAAATTGCCCAGGAAGGGCGCGGAGCTTTACTGTATTTGCGTCAGGAAGGGCGTGGCATAGGATTGCTCAACAAAGTACACGCATATCGTTTGCAGGATGAAGGTGCAGATACCGTGGAAGCAAATCAGCAATTAGGTTTTGCTGCTGACTTACGCAGTTATAGCCTGTGTGAGCCTATGCTCAAACATCTGGGCATCAATTCAGTACGTTTGATGACGAATAATCCACGCAAGATTTCGGCGATGGAGGGAATGAAGGTCAAGGTGGAAGAACATATTCCCCTGATCATTAAACGAAATCCGTTCAATGAAAGATATCTCAGCACCAAGGTCAGTAAGCTTGGCCATTTGATGCAACCTGACTTGTAATTAATTGAGATGATTATAAAAAAGCACATTCGATGTGCTTTTTTATATTTGAATCGGGTCAACGATTGTGAAAACCATGTTCCCACGTAGTATTTGGTGCAGACAGTTGCAAAAAGCGTTCGTTTTCGCTTTGTATATTGGTGATTTCTTTAATGACTTCTTGCGGAAAACCAGCTCTTTCAACACCGCGATCTTGCAGGAAAAGCGATTCAAGATATTTTTTCAAATGTTTGGGCTCATTAGAAAATAAGCAAATGCGTTGCCAGACATGCGGATAACCTGCTTTCAGGTGACCTTGAGGAGCAAGCTTTTCGAGCGTAGCGATAGATAATCCCAGAATATTGCTTGGCATTGGATCTGCTCTGAAAATGGCCTGCGCAGTGTCAAGGTTTGCAGTTTTTTCCACGTAAGAATTTCTAATTACCGTGTGCGCTGCAATATCCGGTTTAGGGGATTCTAATGATGAAAATGGTGCCAGAGTCCTGAGAATTTGTTCGGCTGAGGGAAGCGGATGTTTATTCCATCGTATGCATTTGATCGCTGCATTTTTAAGGTATTCAATATTTGGAACTTCATCATCATTTGCACTATCCGGCGTTGTCAGTTCTATCACGCATAATAGATTTAGGCTGGCATCACAAATCGCATAGTCGATGGTTCTTCCTCGAAGCTGCTCCAGCGCTTCTTGCCGTTGTTTGGGATGTGGGTTTGCCGGTTCCATCAAAGAACACAATTCAATTTTAGGAAAAATATAGCAATTAGGTAGTGCTCGGCGAAGGCGACCAAAGAAAATCTCTTCATCGTTTAGGAAGATTCGTTTTTCCTCGAAGTTCGGAAGCGGACCTTTAGTTTTCTTTAAAAATCGAGAAAGCATATTGAATTTTAGGCAGTGTGAACAAATACATGAAAGCAAGAGAAGGCTTCATATTTTTGTAAATAGAAGAATTTTCTGTAAGTGTGTATTTTATTTTCACAAAATGCAAGGTTGCTAGAAGTAAATTTGTTCTAATTGATGAATACTCAAACAGTAATTAGTGAAAATGGCTCGTAGTAAGTTCTTACTGCGAGCCCAATGACAATATTAATTCAATATTAATTCAATATTAATATTCACCCATAAAATCACGTTTGCCAAGTTCTACACCGTTGTGGCGCAAAATGGCATACGTAGTTGTTGCATGAAAGAAAAATTGTGGCAATCCATAACCGAGCAGATACGCTGTGCCTGATAATTTCTTTTCTTTCGGCGTACCTGGTCGTAATACGATCTCGCGCGTTTCGCTATCATCAAACAAACTGGCGTCCAATCCATCAATAAATGCGAGTGTCTTGGCAAGTCTTGCGTGCAGGTCGGAAAAACTGACTTCTGTATCTTCAAATTCAGGTACATCAACGCCCGCTAAACGTGCCGACACGCCTTTGGCAAAATCAGCTGCGATCTGCACTTGGCGTATCAAAGGGAACATATCTGGTGCTAGCCGAGCTTGCAAAAAAACAGAGGCTTCAATTTTTTTTGCGTTGGCATGCTCTTCTGCTTTGCTTAAGATGACATCAAGACTATTAAGTATTTGTTTGAAGACTGGAACAGAGGTAGTGTGCATAGGATGATTCATACATTCCTTTCGAGTAAATGTGCCGTGATTATAGATCGGCAGGAAATTTGCTGTCGTTGCCCAACAAAAAACCAGTGCAATCGCTTTATGCGATTGCACTGAGACTCAATTAATCAAAGGCCGGAAATGTATAGTCATCGATTTTGGCCGCGGCCAACAGCGTCGCAATATACGCGTGATTGGCTTTTCGACCCGCCATTTCGCTTAAGAATTCTTGCAAGCGTTCTTTTACATCATCAAAGGCAACTGGCTCGCCGCCTTGACGGTCTGTGACTTGAATAATATGGTAACCGAATTGGGTTTCAACCAGTTCAGGCGCGATTTCTCCTGGTGCTGTGCTAAATACAGCGTTTTCAAATTCAGGCACCATTTGTCCACGGCCAAATTGACCTAAGGCGCCGCCTTCCTGACCTGAAGGGCAGGTTGAATGGTCTTTTGCCAGAGCGGCAAAATGCATGGGATTTGCCTTTACCTGGGCTAATATTCCCTCGGCCTTTGCTTTGACCAGGCTCTCCACGGCTCCATTTTCCAATGAAAATAAAATATGGCTGGCTGAGGCGCTTTCACCTTGTTGAAAGCTGGCCGGATTTTGTTCGTAAAATGCGCGGCATTCCGCTTCATTGGCCATTTCAACATGGACTTCCTGATCGAGCAGGGCACCGATAATCTCATCATCGCCATCAGCTTTGATGCCGAGTTTTTCGGCTTGGCCTAACATTAATTGACGTAAGATTAATTCCTGAATAGCGCTGTCACGTAAATGCTCATCATCTGGGTGGCCAGCTGATTTCGCCAGATTCATTTCTGCATTAATGGTGGCTTCGGAGAGTTCTTTACCGTTGATGCTGATCGCCATAAAAGTGTTCCTGTCTATTAAAAATGAAGATGAAAATAAGGTGAGAGAAGGAGGCAGAACTACGTATGCTGTCTAAAAAATACCATAGCTAATTGTGGGCAGAAAATGATTTATCAAGAGCCATTTAACTTGTTGCTGAATGCGCCGCGCGAGCAGCTTCCAGAGCTGCTGTTAATTCAGCTATTTCGATTTTTAATGAGGTATTTTCAGCAATTAATGAGGCGATTTTCGTACTATCTGCATTCGTTTCGGGATTGGTGGGCTTGAGTGAAACGGGCTTGTTTGCCGATTTCATGTCGCGCACTTGTTTTGCTGCTAACTGTAATTCTTTTCTGCCACCGGTCACTGCCGTCACTTGTTGTTCCGGAGGTAAGGTCGCGACCGTGGCAGCGGCATTGATCGAGATTGTTCCTGCGCGCACAGCGTCAACGAGTTCTGGTGTGGCAGCTCTGCGAATTTTTTCGATTTGAGTAACAGTATTGCTACTGATGCCAGCGGTTTTTGCCAGCTCTTCTCGTGCTTGTGACGCATTCGGCATGGCGGATGTTTCAGTGGCTGATGTGCCAGTATCAGCATTGCCCGCAGCTTGTTTTTCATTGATGGCATTTCTGCTGGCGACAATTTCTTTCTTGCGCAAGGCCAGCATGCCGCGCTGGAAATCTGTCACGCTACGTCGGCCAAGGTGGTTGTCTATCATCCATAGCATGACATCTTCAATATTGCTAAAGCGCGTGTTTTGCGTGGTGTTAAAGGCAATGCCGTGTTTTTGACAGATGGCGTAACGATTGTGACCATCAATCAAGACTTCACCCCACAATACCAAGGCATCGCGGCATCCTTCGGCTAAGATACTGCGCTCTAGTGCCAGGTATTCGTTGCTGGTGAGAGGATCGATATAAGCGCGAAGCTCTTGGTGTATGGTGATATTCATATGCTCTTGCATTGCGTCTGTTCTAAAGAGCCGTAATCCTAACGATCTCTACCAATACAAGCAAGCGCTTCGCTATATTTTTGCCTTCAAGCGTTCATAGCCAGAGCGACTGATCGGGAGCTGGGTGCCGTTGTGTAAGACGGCGATATAGTTGTCTTTGTTTGCCCGTTCTATGTTTTTCAATGCTTCAAGTTGAATAATGTAAGAGCGGTGGATGCGAACGAACTTGCTGGTATCTAGTTGTGCTTCAAGATCAGACAGGCTTTGTGTTTTTAATATAGCTTTGCCGCCCGAGTGAATATTGATGTAGTCATCCTGTGCCTCGATATAATCAATTTTATTCACTGGAATGATGTGGACTTGACCGCGGTCACGGATTAACAGGCGCTCAAGTTTCGTGACCGGTAGTGCTAACAGGTTTTGTAATTCTGGCGCGACCTGGCCGAGCATTCTTCTCGCCTTATCTAAGGCTTCATCAAATCTTTGTTGTGAAAATGGCTTGAGCAAATAGTCTACTGCATGCATGTCAAAAGCTTTAAGTGCATATTGGTCGTAGGCTGTGGTAAAGATCACACCCGAATTGCGCCCGGTTAGTTCCAAAACTTCCAAGCCTGATAATTTGGGCATTTGTATATCCAAAAATATCAGATCTGGATTATGTTCGGTGATGGCTTGCACTGCTTCCAGGCCGTTTTCGCATTCGCCCAAGATGTTGATGTCGCTATGCTTGCGTAAATATTCTCGCGTCAATCGGCGCGCCAATTCTTCATCGTCGACGATCAGGATTTGTAATTGTTTGTTCATTTTTAACGAAAATATTCCAGAGGGATAGCTATTTCAACGACAAAAGTGTCCAGTGATTTTGTATAACTTAATCTAGCCTGGTCAGCGTAAATACTGGCGAAGCGTGCCTGTAGGTTTTTTATTCCAGATCCGTTGCCGGAAGTATCTGTGGCTTGGGTATCGATAGGGTTTTGTATGGAAATGTACAGCCAGTTATCGCGCACCAGACTGGTGATCGCTATCGTGCCACCATCGACTAAATCACGAATGCCGTGCTTGATGGCGTTTTCTACCAGGGGCTGCAACAACAGCGGCGGCAAGCGCGCCTGGGCTGCGTTGGCATCCAGGCTCCAGCTGATGTGCAAACGCTCGCCAAAGCGGATTTTTTC
>JANYFV010000541.1 GCA_025359635.1 Undibacterium sp.
AAAAAAATAAAACCAAAAACTGAAATTAAAAAATAATTTTTAAACTGGTCTGTTGTGCGCTGAGTACTTCGGACAAGTTCAAACAAATATTCAAACCCAAAAAGAAAAATCTCACCGTTATTGCTAACGATGGGTTTTTAACTGGTGCCGACTGCCGGAATCGAACTGGCTACCTGATGATTACAAGTCAACTGCTCTACCAAGTGAGCTAAGTCGGCGAAACTTTTACTTCTTGGATTAATTAATTTCTCAATCAATCCAAGAGAACAAGATTATAGACTACTTTATTATTTTTAGTGAGGGTTTTTCAAACTTTTTTTGTGGCTCGGTGCTTGTTTCCGCTGAGCTGATTTTCTCTGCCCCATCCAATTGCGTGCTGACTGCAGCCAAGCCTAAACCGGTTTTTTTTGCCTCCTGCACAGAAGCAACTTCCACATCACTTTGTTTGACAATCTCTGGCTCAAATGCCATGCCTTGTCCATTCTCACTCGCATATATCGCTTGAACATTCTCAACCGGAACGTAAATTTCCCTGGAAACACCACCGAACCGCGCGTTAAATGCCACGGCATCATTATCCATTTTTAGTCCGCTGGTCGCACCAAAACTAATATTTAAAACAATTTCACCGTTGCGCACAAATTCCATTGGTACTTTCGCACCACCATAAACTTTTACCGCGAGATAAGGCGTAAAGCCATTGTCGGTGCACCATTCATAAATAGCGCGCATGAAATAGGGTTTGGTCGAAGTTTCAGACATAGCAGGAGAGGACTCTGTGAAGGTACAAATTAAGGATAGGCTCTGCGCCCAAAAACAACAAGGCTGACATGGTGAGATGTCAGCCTTTTGTGAGGAACGAAATTAATTAACGACGCATTACTTTTTCAGATGGCGTTAATGCTTCGATATAAGCTGGACGAGAGAAGATACGTTCTGCGTATTTCATCAACGGCGCTGCAGTTTTGGATAGCTCAATGCCATAATGGTCGAGACGCCATAACAAAGGTGCTACTGCAACATCAAGCATGGAAAATTCATCGCCTAGCATGTATTTATTTTTAATAAATAATGGTGCTAATTGACTCAGGCGATCACGGATTTCAACTCGTGCTTTTTCTTGTATTTTGGCAGAACTGGAGGATTTTTCATTTTCCAGTGTATGCACATGAATGAACAATTCCTTTTCGAAATTGAACAACATCAAGCGAGCGCGGGCGCGTTGCAATGGATCTGCTGGCATCAATTGCGGATGTGGAAAACGCTCATCGATGTATTCGTTGATAATATTTGATTCATACAGAATTAATTCGCGCTCAACCAGAATAGGTACCTGACCATATGGATTCATGGTCGAAATATCTTCTGGCTTGTTGAATAAATCAACGTCACGGATTTCAAAATCCATGCCTTTCTCGAACAAGACGAGACGGCAACGTTGAGAAAATGGGCAGGTTGTGCCTGAATAGAGAACCATCATTTTTACAGTTCCTTAAAAACGATTAGGGCGAGGCGCCTATTTTGCGCACCTCACCCTGTGAAAACATATCCGCAAACGAAGCGCTGCGGACGACTTAAATTACTTAACTTCTTTCCAGTAGGATGCATTCAAACGCCATGCCAGCAAACTGAGCAGCGCCAAAAACATGACTACCGCTACACCCATGCGTTTGCGCGTACTTTGTGCCGGTTCACCCATCCATTGTAAATATGCAACCAAATCTGTCACTGCACTATCGTACTCGGCGGTAGTCATTTTGCCGTCAGTCACTTTGTCGAAACCAGCAAATTTGTGAACTACTTTAGACTCATCATGATGATCTTTTTCTTCGATCATCTTGACAGTACGTACGCCTTGCAACTCCCACAGCACATGAGGCATTCCAACATCTGGAAATACCATGTTATTCCAACCCGTCGGGCGGCTATCGTCTTTGTAGTAAGTACGTAAATAAGTGTAAAGCCAATCTGCGCCAGAACCTGCATCAGAAGCTTTAGAACGAGCAATCACAGACAAATCAGGTGGTACTGCACCAAACCATGCCTTGGCATCTTTGGCAGAAAGTGCCGTTTTCATCATATCGCCGACTTTCTCACCAGTGAAAAGTAAGTTGCCTTTAATCTGATCGTCAGTCAATCCAATATCTTTCAAGCGGTTGTAACGCATTGCAGATGCCGCGTGACAATTCAGGCAATAATTAACAAACAACTTGGCACCATTTTGCAATGCTGCCATATCGGTACTGCGATCCTCTGCACGATCCAGAGGAAATCCGCCGCTATTTGCCATCACGACAGCCGGAACGAAAGCCAGTGTGGCGATTAATTTATTAAAAAATTTCATGCTTATTATTCCTTTGAACGCTTAGTGCGCAGAAAATGTCACGCGCTTCGGCACAGGCTTGAATACACCCATCGCGCTCCACCATGGCATCAACAAGAAGAACCCGAAGTAGATCACGGTGCAAACTTGTGAAACGCGCTCTTTTGTAGGAGATGGCGGCTGAACACCCAAATAACCCAAAGCGACAAAAGCGATACCGAAAACAATCATGACATATTTGTGCCAATCAGGACGATAGCGTATTGACTTCACAGGTGATTGATCCAACCAAGGCATCGCGCCCAATATCATCACAGATGAGCCAAACAATACGACACCCCAAAACTTCGCGTCCAACGCACCAGGCATCATCCCGGCAAGAGCGACCAACGCAACTGCAGCGATTGTCATTTTAATTTTTGATGGCAATTTAGTCGCCATGAAAATCAAGCCAACATAGGCAACAATACCTGCCATGACGACATACATAAATTCAGTCGTGGTAGCGCGCAAGATCGAATAGAAAGGTGTGAAGTACCAGGTAGGTGCAATATGCAGAGGTGTTTTCAACTGGTCTGCCGGAACAAAATTGTTATATTCCAGGAAGTAACCACCCATTTCAGGAGCGAAGAAAACCACCGCACTGAAAATTGTCAGAAATACCGTTACGCCAAAAATATCGTGGAAAGTATAGTAAGGATGTGATGGAACGCTATCGAGCGGATGTCCATCTGGACCTAGGTTTTCTTTGACTTCGATGCCATCTGGATTATTTGAGCCAACTTCATGCAGAGCGATCAAATGCGCTGCAACCAAACCTAGCAATACCAACGGAATTGCAATCACGTGGAAAGCAAAGAAACGATTCAGAGTTGCATCACCAACGACGTAATCACCACGTATCCACAAGGATAAGTCTGGGCCGATAAATGGAATTGCGCTGAACAGGTTGACGATAACTTGCGCACCCCAATAAGACATTTGGCCCCAAGGCAGCAAATATCCGAAGAAAGCCTCGGCCATCAAGCAAAGGAAAATCGCAAAGCCAAACAACCAGATCAATTCACGTGGTTTGCGATATGAACCGTACAATAAAGCACGGGTCATGTGCAAATACACGATGATGAAAAATGCCGAAGCGCCGGTCGAGTGCATGTAACGCACCAACCAGCCTGAAGGCACTTCACGCATGATGTATTCAACTGATGCAAATGCCAAATTAGCGTCTGGCTTGTAATGCATCGTCAGGAAAATACCTGTGACGATTTGCAACACCAGGACCAACATCGCCAGTGAGCCGAAAATATACCAAAAGTTAAAATTCTTAGGTGCGTAATATTGACCCCATTGATCATTCCACAGTTTAGTCAGTGGAAAACGGGAGTCTACCCAATTGAGCGCCTTATCAATCACAGGAGCATCTGCCGGGAGTTTCTTTTCAATAAATGCCATGATTAAGCCTCGCCTTTCTCGTCTTTGCCGATGAGGATTTTAGTATCCGACAAGTACATATGACGGGGAACATCCAGATTTTGTGGTGCTGGTTTGTTTTTATATACGCGACCAGCAAGATCAAAAGTAGAACCGTGACAAGGGCAAAGGAAGCCGCCATTCCAGTCGTCTGGCAATGAAGGCTGAGCGCCAGCTGCAAATTTTGAGCTTGGTGAACAACCCAAATGGGAACAAATTCCGACAGTAATCAAGATGTCGCTATGCTCTGCACGCGAACGTTTTTGTTTGTCGCAATAATCGGGCATCGCCATGGTGTAAGGTTTTTCTGATTTTGGATCAGCCACCTTATCTTCTGTCTTCGCCAAGCTCGCCATCATTTCAGGCGTGCGCTTCAAAATCCAGACTGGCTTACCGCGCCATTCAAACACTTTCATTTCACCCGGCTTTAAATCCGAGATGTCTGCCTCCACCGGTGCACCAGCTGCTTTTGCACGCTCGGATGGCTGAAAAGTGCTGACTAACGCACCTGCCGTTGCCAAACCAGCCACACCACCTGCCGCACACGTTGCGACGAGTAAGCCGCGCCGTCCCGAATCGACCTGCTTTTCGATACCCATACCAACCCCAATCTATCAAAAATCAAAACTTGATGAAGCAATACCCACTTCTAACAACCTTAAATTATAAAGGAGCTGAGTATGGTTTTAAAGGAAAACATGTTCCAAAGAGCAAACAATCATTAATTTTTCGATCTTTTGATGAAAAATTGAATAAATTTGATCAATAAAGCTTGATCAAACACATAACATAATCCAAAGTAAGGAAAAATTTAATGACACATTTTTCAAAAACATTGTCAATTGTTAATTTAATACAGCAATTTCGATTAGTACTTTTAAAGGATTTCACATGAGCATGATGCAAGAATTCAAAAATTTTGCTTCAAAGGGCAACGTAGTCGATTTAGCTGTTGGTGTCATCATCGGTGCCGCATTTGGAAAAATTGTCGATTCTTTGGTCACAGATATCGTGATGCCTATCGTAGGGAAAATTTTTGGTGGCCTGGATTTTTCCAATTATTACGTACCTTTGAACGGTCAAGTCAGTAATCTAAGTTTGATAGAAGCAAAAAAAGCTGGAGCAGTATTGGCTTACGGGAATTTTTTTACCATTGCCTTAAATTTTATCATCTTGGCATTCATCATTTTTCAAATGGTTCGCGTCTTCAACAAAATGAAAAAGGACGAGGCTGTCGCACCAGCCGCAGCGCCCGCTACGCCTGAAGACGTCATTTTGCTTCGTGAAATTCGTGATGCATTGAAAAAATAAATCACTCGTGTTTGGGTGATAAAGAACAAAAGCCACCAGTCAAATGCTGGTGGCTTTTTTATTGTCAAACTGGGTTATCGATATCAATAAAATGATGTGCTATACCAAACTCTTTGGCAATATATTCTCCCAAGGCTCGCACTCCATAGCGCTCCGTTGCATGATGCCCGCAAGCAAGGTAAGCCACCCCTGATTCTCTGGCCAAATGCACGGTTGGCTCAGATATTTCACCGCTTAAATACACTGATGCACCAGCGCTTATAGCTAGCTCGAGCATGTTTTGCGCCGCGCCAGTGCACCAGGCGACTTGCCCGAGCGCTTGCCCGGCGCTACCGATGTATAAAGGCGAGCGGCCTAATTTACGCTTAATATGTTTTGCCAATTCGCCGACTGTGCGTATTGACTCATCTGTCATCTGCCCGAGCCAACCCAAATCATCTTCGCCAAAGCGCGCCGTTGGCGTTATGTCCAACAGCTTGGCGAGCTGCGCGTTATTCCCTAAGGTCGGATGCATATCCAGTGGCAAGTGGTAAGCAAAAAGCGACATGTCGTTGCCCAACAGAAGCTTCAAGCGTTTGTGCTTTTGTCCGATGACACGCATGTCTTCACCGCGCCAAAAATAGCCATGATGCACTAGCACCGCATCGGCTTTAAGTAGAACCGCCTGCTCCAGCAGCGCCAGACTCGCTGTCACACCGCTGACTATTATTTTTATTTCATCGCGCCCTTCCACCTGCACGCCATTTGGGCAATAATCACGGGAACGTGCTGTTTGTAATTCTGTCGCGAGAAATTTTGCCAGCACATCCCGATTTACCGATTTTACTTTCATACTCAAATCTTTCTATGCGTCGTTTATGGCTATTGTTTGCGCAAACCGCTACCGTCGGTTTGGCGCTGTGGTTTATTGTAACTACCTTAAAACCAAATTGGACAAATCAAGTTTTGGGGTCTAGCCAAAGTCTCCGGCTAGCGCCGTCGGTTACCATACAAGAAGCGCCAACGACTCTGTCCAGCGGCCAGATTTCGTACCGTGCAGGTGCCAAGCTTGCCATGCCTTCCGTGGTCAACATCAACACCGCAAAAGAGTCACATAGAGCGCCAAATGCAATGCTGAACGATCCATTTATTAAACGCTTTTTTGGCAATCAACCTGATCCGCAAAATGAACGCCAATCTAGCCTTGGTTCGGGCGTGATTATTAGCCCTCAGGGTTTCATTCTAACGAATTATCATGTGATCGAGGGTGCTGATGAAATCGACGTCTCCTTGCCCGATGGTCGCAAAGCAATTGCCAAGGTCGTAGGTTCTGATCCGGAAACAGATTTGGCCGTTATCAAGATTGATTTGCCTGACTTACCAGCGATTACCTTTGGCCATTCAGAGCTCGCCAATGTAGGCGACGTCGTGCTGGCGATCGGCAACCCATTTGGCGTCGGCCAGACTGTCACCATGGGCATCATCTCTGCACTAGGTCGTACTGATGTTGGATTAAATACCTATGAAAATTTTATCCAGACTGATGCAGCGGTTAATTTCGGAAATTCCGGCGGTGCCCTCGTGGACGCACAAGGGAACCTTCTCGGCATCAACTCAGCAATCTACTCGCGCAATGGCGGCTCTTTAGGGATAGGCTTTGCGATCCCGGTAACTACCATTAAAACTGTCATGGATGCCATCATTATCGATGGACAAGTAACGCGCGGCTGGATCGGTGTAGAACCGCAAGACATCACACCTGAAATGGCTGACAGCTTCAATATCAAACACACCTCCGGTGCCATCGTAGCAGGTGTGATTCGCGGTGGACCTGCCGATAAAGCTGGGATAAAGCCGGGAGATATCTTAATCGCGATTGAAGGAAAACCCGCCGCAAATAAGACAGAAATTCTGAATTTAATCGCACAATTGAAACCAAACAGCAAAGCTAAATTTACGCTGTTACGCAATTCGTCAGAAACCAACATCTCTATCCTGATCGGCAAGCGACCACCGATCAAACAAGAAGAATAATCCTAGAAATTACATCATGCACATTCGAGATCTAAGCCGTTTTTTATTTGAGCTATCTGAAAACAATAACCGGGCTTGGTTTGTCATGAACAAGCCGCGTTACGATATTTTACGTGCGGAATTTTTGCAACTGGTCACTGAATTGATTGCCAAGCTTAGCAAATTCGATCCTGCAATCGCTGGCTGCGATCCTAAAAAAGCCTTGTTCCGTATTAACCGTGATGTTCGCTTCAGGGCAGATAAATCCCCCTACAAGACGACATTCTCAGCATCTATATTGCCAAGCGGGCGCAAGAAACCTAGCGAAGGCGGAGGGCCAGCGTATTATTTTCAAATGGATGCGACTGGTCGTCTGTTTTTTGCAGTGGGCGAATATATGCCACCATCGGATCGCCTGCGCGCGATACGCGATCATGTCGTGGCCGATACCGCAGGCTTTTCAAAAATGCTCAAAAACAAGGCTTTGAAGCAAACTTTTGGCACGCTGCAAGAGGAAGGAAAACTGATACGACCGCCCAAGGGATTTGATGCCGAACATCCCTGCGTAGAGCAACTCAAACTCAAGAGCTTTATGGTGTGGACGGAATGCCCGCTCGATGGCATGGATGCAGAGCAACTGCAAAAAACGCTGGTCAAGGGATTTAACAGTGCTTATCCCTTAGTCACTTGGTTACGTAGCGTAGTCTATTCAGCAGCGTCGGCGTGATTTGGCGCTTGCGTTGCCTTAACGAATAGTGGCGCAACTATCAAACCCAGTTCAAACAGAAACCACATCGGAAACGCCAGTGAAAGCATGCTGACGATATCTGGTGGCGTGACGATGGCTGCAATCACGAAGGCGCCCACAACCACGTAAGGACGTATTACCTTGAATTTTTCCACCGACACCAAGCCCATACGCACCAGCACGATCACCACGATAGGCACCTCGAATGTCATGCCAAATGCAAGGCACATCGACATAATGAAATCGAGATAATTTTCAATATCCGGTGCGACCGTGATCGAGGTCGGGGCAAATTCGTTAATGAATTTAAAGACGCGACCAAACACGAAAAAATAACAAAACGCCACGCCGGATAGAAATAATACCGACGATGAAATAACCAAAGGCGCGACCAGTCTTTTTTCATGCGCATACAAGCCCGGTGCAACAAACGCCCACACTTGATACAAGACCCAAGGCAATGCCAGCATAAATGCCACCAACAGCGTCACTTTCATCGGCACCAGAAATGGCGAGATCACACCCGTGGCAATCATCTTAGCGCCGACCGGCAATGAGGCGATCATCGGTTGCGCCAGAAAATCATAAATTGCAGATGGGCCAGGCCAGGAAAACAGCGCTGCGCAGGCAATCGCAATACCGATCGAAGCTTTGACCAGGCGATCGCGCAACTCAATCAAATGAGAAATAAAACT
>JANYFV010000475.1 GCA_025359635.1 Undibacterium sp.
ATACTCACTGATGAACTTGGTAATGCAGTCACCGTTTCTAGTGGCGAAAATTTTGTCATACCACGGGGTTTTAACGGCAGTTGGGAAGTGGTGCAGAAAACACGGAAAATTTATGTCGTCTACGAAGCGGGGATTGAGAAGTAAAAAAGCCCGGACAAATCCGTAATGCCGTTCAGTTAAGGCTGAACGGCATTTTTAATTTGTGCTTGTAAACGCTACGCCATCCTGTTAACCTTCGTCAGCATGTTCGACGATACTCTTCATTTCCTAGCCAATCACCTTGAGTCTCCCGACTGGCGGCGACTAGGGGAGCATTTGCCCGTTGAATGGATAGAACAAGCTGTGCAAAGTACCGAAGCGGCCAGCATTCGTCATCGACGATTGCCAGCCGAACAAGTGGTTTGGTTAATGGTGGCATTAGCACTCTATCGCCATAAATCAATCGGTGAAGTCCTTGATGATCTTGGATTGGCAACGCCCGATGCGCACACGCCATTTGTCAGTAAAAGTGCGGCAGCGCAAGCGCGTCAGCGGCTCGGTTCTGCACCCTTAAAGTGGTTGTTCGATCATTGCGCACGCCATTGGTCTGCTCAAGATCGTCGTGCGTATATCTTCAAGGGATTGCAACTGTTTGCGATGGACGGAACCACGCTAAGAACACATGACACAATTGAGAATCGAGCGCATTTCGGTGCTCAGCTTTATGCCAGCGGTGCGATCGCCAGCTATCCACAAGTGCGTGGCGTAACTTTGACCGCATTACCGACACATATTGTGCATAGTGCGGCTTTCGGACCTTATGGCACCAATGAGATGCTGTATGCGAAGCAGTTGATTGCGGACATCCCCAACGATTCGCTGACCGTCTTCGACCGAGGTTTCTTGGCAGCAGAAATTTTATATACTTTGACACAAAATGGCAGCAATCGCCACTTTATCATCCCTGCAAAATCAAACACTAAATGGGAAGTGGTAGAAGGAAGTGACAGTGATTGTATCGTGCGCATGCGCGTCTCGCCGCAGGCGCGTGCCAAGTGTGCTGAGCTCCCCGAATTCTGGGAGGCACGTGCGGTCACGGTCATTGATCGACATGCGCGCAAACGCATTTTGCTCACGTCCTTGCGCGAACGCAATCGCTACAAGCCTAGCGATATCACCCACTGTTACGAGAGGCGCTGGGGTATTGAAACGAGTTATCGTGAACTCAAGCAGACCATGCTGGGAACGGCATTGACCCTGCGTTCGAAAACGATCGATGGCGTATATCAAGAAATTTGGGGTACCTTGATTGCCTATAATTTGATACGCCTGGAGATCGCTAAGGCCGCGCTCGTGGTGAAATGCGAACCAACCGAAGTAAGCTTTATACGCGCGTTTCATCTCATTGAGTTCGAGCTTCATTGGGCGGCTGTAACACGATCTTATGGCAAGCTCCCAGCATCAATGAAACATCTACGCGAAAGGTTGGTTAGTCTCCTCAAAGACGAACGACCCGATCGAAAATTTGATCGGGTCGTCAAGGCAAAACCAAACCGATATGCCGTTCGTGTCTTGCGGAAAATTGCTTAACTGAACGGCATTAGGCGCATAGCCCGGTTCTTTCACAGCAAGAAGTATGTATTACTGAAGGCGACGGCACATCGTCCACGTTGTCGCGAGAGTCTCATTGTAAGCAGTAAGGGCAGGTGCAGCAGCGACGGGAGCCAATGGATTGGCAGCGCCCGCCGCACCACGCGCATCACCGACGTTATTACCTGGAGTACCATCGATTATGGTATCTACACCGGAAGCTTGTTTGTGAGTAAGTCCCGCAACACAAGTAGACGGACCTTGTAATGCATAGGGTGTAACACTAGCGCCCATTAAGCCACCAGTGCCAGCTTTTGGTAAACCAGGAACACCAACCAAAGTTGAATCACCCGCCAAAAAGCCAGATGCGCGTAAGAACTGCCACATCGCAGCTTGCTCAGCAGCAGCATTAGTAAAGGTCTGTGCCTGCGCCATTGTCAGAACGCCATCGGCATTTCCACCAGCAGCGCCGACAAGCCAACCTCGAGCGGTCGCGGTGGCGTTTGTTTCATCACCTGGCAGAGCATGATAGCGATCGAAGTAACCAGTAAAGGCGGCTGAGACACCGCGCATATCGGCAACAACCGATTTAATCCGCGAGTTTTCTATCATTTCCTGCCCCTTCAACACACCGCCCAGCAGCAAACCGATAATGACAAGAACAATGGCAATTTCAACCAAGGTAAAACCTGATTGTTGACGTTTAATAAATTTCATATGTGCT
>JANYFV010000550.1 GCA_025359635.1 Undibacterium sp.
CAAAAGCTGATCCTGCTGCCATCAACAAACCTATGGTGTTGGTATTGCTGACCATCTTGGTCTTATATGTAACGATGGTGTATGGCCCGATTGCAGCGATGCTGGTAGAGATGTTCCCTACCCGTATTCGTTACACGTCGATGTCCTTGCCTTACCATATCGGCAATGGCTGGTTCGGTGGTTTGTTGCCAACCACCGCTTTCGCGCTGGTTGCATTTAAGGGTGATATTTACTATGGTCTCTGGTATCCGATTATCATCGCCGCAGCGACCTTCGTCATTGGCATGCTGTTCATTAAAGAGACAAAAGATACTGACATCTACGCGAATGATTAAGACTTAGGTGAAGTAGTTTGTAAAAAGCAAAACGCCCAATCTTACGACTGGGCGTTTTGCTTTAATGGGTATTTTATAAGCTCGAATTTCTCTAGTATTGCATTGCTATGCTGACGATGCTTTCTTTAGATTGAAGATGCGCGTCGCTACCGACTACCAAGGTTACTTTATCTTTGATATGACCAAACGGCAATCCGGTGAGAACAGGCACAGCAAGAACGCTACGCAAATATTCAATCATTTCTTCAAAGTTGTAGCCGTTGTCGTGCGCAGCAAGTTTGTAGTCAGAGAAATTACCAAAAACGATCGCCTTTTGTTTATTTAGCACTCCGGCCAGATGCAATTGCAACATCATGCGTTCTACTCTGTACGGATGCTCTGCAATATCTTCCACAAACAAAATGCCGTCTGAAATATTGGGGAAATATTCTGTTCCTAGCAAATGCGTAAGCATGGCAAGATTGCCGCCCCAGAGCGTTCCGGAGAAATCGACTTCAGGATTATTCTGCGAAGTAAATTCGATAGTGTAATGATCGCTGGCTATACAATTAATGAAGTGTTCTAAGGTAAATTCACTTAACTCGGCGCGACTAAAATCATCACAAAGCATGGGGCCGCAGAAACTACTCGCCCCTGTTTTTGCCAGCATTGCCATTTGCAATGCATTGAAATCGCTATACCCAACTAAATATTTGCCACTCTCAGCAATACGTTTTAAGTCTATCTGCGGCAAGATACGCGACAAGCCATAGCTACCGCGTAAAGCCATCACAATATGCACATCAGGATTATCGATAGCACGATGAAGTTGATTCAGGCGCTCATCATCGGTCGCGCCAAAACGTTGAAATATGTGTTCGTGCCGGTAATAATTATGCACGACAAAGCCACGCTCACGCAGCACATCGAGCCCGCGCTCGACAGCGACATTATCCAAGGCAGATCCGCTAACACCGACGATGGCAATTCCCGGGTTATCCGGCAAGGGCTTAAAAGTGGAATTATTCATTTTTCAATTAGAGTGTGGTGGCTTGACGATATTCTATGACAATAATTTTCTTTTCTCTGCAGCAGCAAGTCGTCTGCTAGCAAAAAAATCTTTTAATAGCTGGCCACACTCCTCCGCCATCACGTCTGCCACTATTTCAGTATGATGATTTAATTTTTCTTGCTCGAAGAGATTTATCACTGAACCGCAAGCACCTGTCTTAAAATCCGCCGCACCATAAATGACGCGTGCCAAACGTGCATGCATCATTGCACCTGCACACATAACACATGGCTCTAACGTGACGTACAACTCGCAACCGGGAAGTCTGTAATTACCGAGTAATTGCGACGCCGCACGCAATGCCATTATTTCAGCATGTGCCGTTGGATCGTGCGAGCTTATCGGTTGATTGTAGCCTTGCGCAATAACGATGCCATCTTTAACTACAACCGCACCGACCGGGACTTCACCCGCTTCCCACGCAAGCTTAGCCTGCGCCAAGGCCATGGCCATGAAATCCTGATCTGTCATCAGAGACATTTCATCAACCGTCTATTTCAGCCCAGCAGTTGGGCGTTTCATAGAGTGTGATTTTAGTCAGGGATAAATGCCTACCGTAACGATCATGGTAGACATTTTTAAGCATATCGAAAGCGATTTTTGCTAGATTCTCTACAGTCGGGACACGATCAATAACCACTGTTTTATGGTTTGGCATACTCTCCAGGAAGTTCCTCACCACAGTATCTTTCTCATACACGATAAAAGCGTGATCCCACAAATCCACCAAGTATTGATTAGCGAGCGCTTTAATATCGCCAAAATCCATGATCATTCCATTGTCAGATTCGCCGTCTTTTTCAACCACATCGCCGGTTAGAGTAATAAGCAAAGTATATCGATGTCCGTGTAAATTACGACATTGACTATTGTGATCAGGAATTCGATGACCGGTATCGAATTCAACTTTTCTGGTAATGGTGAGCATGGTTGACCTGGTGTACTAGATTAGGGTATTTGCAGAAGTTTGTGCGTTTGCACACTCAACTTCCATTTAGGATTTTCTTTGCAAAACGAGATGGCCAACCGCAAATTTTCAGCTTGATTTGGACCGTCCATCGCTTGCACAAAATAATGTTCAAAATCGAGCGATGCATATTCACTCATGGGTTGCCCCAACTGCGGAATGACTACTTTTATTTCATTGCCATGATGCACAACTAGGCTTGAACCCATCTTTGGGCTAACGCAAATCCAATCCACACCTTCAGGAACAGGAAGAGTGCCATTGGTTTCAATCGCGATCTCAAAACCAACCTCATGCATTGCTGAAATCAATGCAAGATCTAGCTGTAATAATGGCTCGCCACCTGTGAAAACCACATATTTACTATTGGGATAAGATACTGGCCACAGGCTATTGATGTTCTGTGCCAAAGCTTGCGCCGTTTTGAATTTTCCACCACCGATTCCATTCGTCCCGACAAAATCAGTGTCACAAAACTGACAAATGGCACTTGATCGATCTTCTTCCCTACCAGTCCATAGATTGCAACCCGCAAAGCGACAAAATACCGCTGGTCGCCCTGCGTGATTACCCTCGCCTTGCAGGGTGTAAAAAATTTCTTTAATGCCGTACGTCACAACGCCTGCTTTCTTACGCTATTGCCCAAAATCGACTATTCCCACTCTATCGTTGCAGGTGGTTTGCCAGAGATGTCATACACAACACGGTTAATGCCACGCACCTCATTAATAATCCGGTTGGAAACCTTGCCTAATAAATCGTGCGGCAAATGCGCCCATTGTGCTGTCATGAAATCGAGAGTTTGCACCGCGCGTAAAGCCACCACGTATTCGTAAGTGCGGCCATCACCCATCACACCCACCGACTTCACCGGCAGGAATACGGCGAAAGCCTGGCTAGTTGCGTCATACCAAGTCAGCTTGCCATCACCAGCCGGCGAATCAACCACGGTGTTGCGTAGCTCTTCAATAAAGATAGCATCTGCTCTACGCAACAAATCAGCGAAATCCTTTTTCACTTCACCCAGAATACGTACGCCAAGGCCAGGCCCCGGGAATGGATGACGATACACCATGCCATGTGGCAGGCCTAATGCAACACCTAATTTACGTACTTCATCTTTAAACAATTCGCGCAATGGTTCAAGCAACTTCAAATTCAAA
>JANYFV010000162.1 GCA_025359635.1 Undibacterium sp.
CGAAAAAATGGCACGTTTCACAGAAACAGAGATAGCACGGCTAAAAACTGACATATCGGTCGAGCGTTTAATCGAGGCGGCGGGCATCGTTCTGCAAAAGAGCGGCAAGGATAAAGTTGGGCTGTGTCCGTTTCATGATGATCACAATCCGAGTATGCGCGTTACGCCGGCGACTAACTTGTGGCACTGTCCGGCCTGTGGTGCGGGTGGTGATGTGATTGCCTGGGTGATGAAGCGGCGCGGTATCAGCTTTCGCCATGCGGTGGAAATGCTGCGCAATGATTCTTCCTTAGCCGCTCATGCTGTCGGTGGTGAAATCACCCCTATCAAGCAAGGGCGGCAAAGAAGCCTGCCCGCGCCTATCGAATTTGATGCCGACGATAGAGCCTTGCTCAAACAAACGGTGGATTACTATCATGTGAGCTTGCAGCAATCGCCGGAAGCATTAGCGTATCTGCACAAACGCGGTATTACAGGTGAAGCCGTAACGCATTTCCAGTTAGGGTATGCCAATCGCACTTTAGGTTTGCGCTTACCAGAGAAGACCAACAAGCTTGGTGCCGAGATCCGCGCTAAATTAGAAAAGGTCGGCATTTATCGTGAATCGGGACACGAGCATTTTAACGGTAGCGTGGTGGTTCCCATTGTGGATGAAACGGGACAGGTAACGGAAATCTACGGTCGTAAGATTCTCAACAATCTACGCAAGGGGACGCCGTCTCATTTGTATTTGCCTGGACAGCATCACGGTATTTTTAACTGGCAAGCGCTGCAAGCATCAAGCGAAGTCATCCTGTGCGAAGCTTTGATTGATGCGCTCACCTTCTGGTGTCACGGTTTTAGAAATGTTACCGCTTCCTATGGTACGGAGGGATTTACCGATGAGCATTTAGCGGCCTTTAAACGGTATGGCATTCAACGCGTCTTGATAGCGTATGACAGGGATGAGGCGGGCAATGCTGGCGCTGAAAAAGTCGCGCAATTACTCGCCGCTGAAAATATTTCCTGCTATCGAATTCAATTCCCCAAAGACATGGATGCAAATGAATACGCGCTGAAGATGTCGCCACCAGATAAGGCGCTGGCGCTCTTGATACGTAAAGCGGAATGGATGAGCGGAGGCGATCAAGCCGAGACTAAAAATAAAAAAATAGAGATAGCAGGCGGCGAAGAAATAGAAGTCATTACGGTAGCGCAGCCCTTGGAAATTTCTTCCTTAGCCGCTGTGGTGGAGCCTGAGTTACCCGCGCAGCCCGTTATTCTTGAGCAGTCAATTCCCACGCCAACGATTGCAACGCCAGTACCACCAGCGCCGACCGTTGATATTCCCATCGAACAGAGCGACAGCGAATTAATTTTAAGCTTTGGCAATCGCCGTTACCGCATTCGTGGCTGGAAAAAGCCGCTCAATCCAGAATCTTTAAAAGTCAATTTACTCGTCTCCAAAGACGAGCGTTTCCACGTCGATAGTTTCGATCTATATCAAGCGAAAGCACGGGCTGGATTTGTTAAGCAAGCGGGCATTGAATTGGGCGAAGCCGAAGACGTACTTAAACATGATTTGGGGCGTGTGCTATTGAAACTGGAAGAACTGCAAGCAGAGCATTTGAACGCAGCCTTAACGAAGAAAGACGATGCGCCAACACTCACCGATGCCGAACAAAAAGAAGCGCTTGATTTGCTCACTTCGCCCGATCTACTCAAGCGTATTCTGGTCGATTTCGATGCTTGCGGTGTGGTCGGTGAAGAGACGAATAAACTGGTGGCGTATCTGGCGGCAGTTTCGCGCAACGGTGATCGCGCGGGCATGGCTTTGGTGGATATCTCAACCGGTGAATTTCGCGTGACAGAGTTGGCTCTGACGGAAGTACAAAGTACGCTCGAGTCCTGGAGCGTTCGCGAGGTATTGGCGACCAGGGATCTTAAGCTTGAAACGGGCCGCTGCCGCACTGAGATTGAAGATTGGATTCTTGCCTACGATTATGGCGAGCGCACGCTTCGTGAACATTTTCATTTGCTGAGCCTGGATGGCTGCGGCCTTTCGGGAAAGCCGCTGGGAGTATCAGCGGCGGGGGCGGTGCTGCACTACCTGCGCGAC
>JANYFV010000497.1 GCA_025359635.1 Undibacterium sp.
TGCATGTTGTTCGCGCCGTTTGCTGACAGCTTACGGACAAATTCCATCATTTAGTCGCATCAGGCTAGCCGCAAAGGCTGGCTGCCGGCAAAGTTCATTCATCAACGCATTCATCAACTTCTTCATCAACAGCACCAAGGAAATGATCATGTTAAATTTAATTCTCACACATACACCAATCTGGGTTTGGGCTTTGCTGGTCGCTTTGCTCTGGCTTGGATACAGCCAAACCTTTAGCCGTACCGCATCGCTAAAACGTATTACGGTGATGCCATTGGCGATGATAGGTTTATCGCTGTTTGGTACCGTATCGGTTTTTGGTAGTGACCCTAAAATCTTGCTCGCATGGCTAGTTGCCGGCATCTTGATGTTCAGTTTGGTGTTGCGTAAAACGAATTTTGCAGCAAGCAAATACGATGCAGAAAAACGTCTTTTTTCTTTATCTGGAAGCTGGATTCCTTTGGTCTTGATAATCGGTATTTTCGTTACAAAATATGTCGTGGGTTTTATGACAGCAATGCAACCGGCACTTGTACACGACTTCAATTTCGCTTTGTTTTTTGTGGCACTTTACGGTGCGTTTAGCGGTGTCTTCCTAGGTCGTGCAGCAGGCTTGTGGCGCATGGCTTTTCAGCCTGAAAAGTTGCTGACTATGGTCTGAGTCTGATAAAAATAACCCGAACACTGAACGATTAAATGGCATTGTGCGGCTTCAGATTGAATTACTTTCAGCTTGAGTTAGCTTAACTTCTTCACCACCACACAACCAATAGAATACCCGGCCCCAAACGAGCAAATCACGCCAATGGCACCTGTAGCCAGATCGTCCTGATGTTTATGGAACGCGATGATGGAACCAGCTGATGAGGTGTTAGCGTAGGTGTCCAGTATCGTCGGCGATTCATCTGCCACCGCATCGCGCCCCAGGATCATGCGGGTGATCAAGAGGTTCATGTTGAGGTTGGCCTGATGCAGCCAGAAGCGCTGGATGTCGGTAATGCTGATGCCAGCGGCTGTTACCGTTGACGTGATCATAGCGGCGGCCATCGGGCAGACTTCTTTGAATACTTTGCGGCCTTGCTGGCGGAATAGTTTGTCGGGTTTGCCTATGCCGCTTTCATCGGCGCGATTGAGGAAGCCGAAATTGTTGCGGATGTTGTTGGAGAATTGCGTCTTGAGCTTCATGCCGACGATTTCAAACTGGTGCTTGGAGGTTGCTGCGTCAGCGCGTTCCAGCAAGATCGCGGTGCAGGCATCACCGAAAATAAAGTGACTGTCGCGGTCGCGCCAGTTTAAGTGGCCGCTGGTGATTTCCGGATTGATGACCAAGACCGCACGCGCCTGGCCGCTCTGGATGGCGCTCATCGCCGCCTGAATGCCGAAGGTGGCTGACGAGCAGGCGACGTTCATGTCGAAACCATAGCCATCGATACCGAGTGCGCCTTGCACTTCGACTGCAATGGCCGGGTAGCCGCGCTGCAGATTGCTGCAAGCGACGATCACTGCATCGACGTCAGCGGCGGTGCGGCCTGCGCGTTCGAGTGCCTGCTGGGCGGCAGCGACGGCCATCTCGCACATGATGGATGGCTCATCATCACTACGTTCCGGTATGCGCGGCACCATGCGGTTGATGTCAAGCACGCCGTCTTTGTTGACGACAAAGCGGGATTTGATACCAGATGCCTTTTCGACAAAGCCGACGCTCGATGCTTCCAGCGCGGTGACTTCTCCGCTGGAGATGGCGACCGCATTTTGTGTATTGAATTGCTCGACGTAGCCATTGAAACAGGTGATTAATTCTTCGTTGGAGATGGAGTAGGGCGGGGTGTAAAGACCGGTGCCGCTGATGACTATCTTGTTCATCTTGATACTTTCTTTGGAAGCCGGGCACGATGCGCGACGTTATCGCTCAATTTTACACAATTTTGCTGTGCTGACAGGCGTCATTAGCTATAAATAGAGGCCTCGTTCCAGCATTCGCCTGAGTCGTGCAAGCGGGTGCTTACTTTGCTCAGGTTCAAGTGTAGTTCAGTGACAACGTGACTTCTTGTGATGCGTCAAATGTGTTTGGTGAAAGCACAGAAGGCTCGATTTATTAACCTGCACCGGTATCGTTGTCATATGCAGAGCTTCTCGTCCATACTAACGTAGCAGCTCGTATGGACCACCTCGTTCCAGCGCGCGCTGATAATGTGGACGGGCGTGGATTTTATCCAAAAAAGCACACAATTTAGGCCGATCTTTCGATAAGCCGCCTCGTGCTGCGGCTCCTTCCAACACAAAACTTAACTGAATGTCAGCCGCCGAAAACTCGTTCCCGACAAACCACGCGTTTTTGCTAAGTTCTGCCTCCAAATAATTTAGATGTTGCTCAATCTGCGGTTGCACAAAGCTACTTTTGACCTTGCGTGCGATACCCTTGGCAATGGGTTTGACAAAAAAAGGCATCGGCGTGCTTTCTATCCGGTCGAATACTAGCTTCATTAATAAGGGCGACATCGCGGAGCCTTCTGCGTAATGTAGCCAATACCTCCAGCGCAATCTATCCGATGTACCCGTTGCCGGTGCTAGCCTGCCATTGCCGTAACGCTCAACCAAATATTCGATGATGGCACCTGACTCTGCCACCGTTATTTCACCGTCGGTGATGACCGGCGATTTTCCGAGTGGATGGATAGCGCGTAACGCAGCTGGCGCAAGCATGGTTTGCCGGTCACGCTCATAGCGCTCGACTATGTATTCAACGCCCAGTTCTTCCAGTAACCACAGAATGCGCTGGGAGCGTGAATTGTTTAAATGATGGACTACAATCATATTTTTCCTTTAAGAGAAGTTTTGATGTTTATCTGCGGTAAACGCCAATAGTAACGTAGAGATACGCTTGTAATTTTTTAAAAGTTAAATGATAATAAAGACAACTAAGCTACTGGTATAAATGCTTAGTCATTCACCCGCTTCGTATGTTGATCGGAGCGTGTAGCGAAGCACAGGCAGACTCGTTCGATTTTACGTGTCACCCTTTAAACTAGCAGGGAGTTGATTCATGTTCAAAGCCATTTCACGACGTCAATTTATCGCCTTTACTGCCGCTGGCAGTATTATTCCAGTCGGGGCGAATTTTGCAACGATATCAGCATCAGACGCCGGGTTATCAAGCAAGTTTCCACCACAGGCAAGGATAGCTCCTGTTGTTGATCGCTATTGGGGTGTCGATGTCACTGACCCATATCGCTGGATGGAGGCGCAACCCAAAACGGTCGAATGGGAAACCTGGTTACGTCAACAAGGTGACTACGCACGTTCAACGCTTGATGGTTTGCCTAAGCGCGACGCGCTTTTAAAACGCCTGGAATTTTATAGCGCTGAGACAGATTCTTTACAGTATGTTGCTTCCGTTGGTGGTCGCTTGTTTGTGTATAAACGTTTAGGCGGCGAGCAAGGATTTAAAGTTTTTGTCAGAGATAAAGTCGATGCACCTGAACGTGTTTTGATCGATCCTTTGGCAGAGCGTAAGGCGGATGAGCCACCAGCGACTCTTGATTATGTACTGCCTTCTCCTAGCGGTAATCATGTCGCTTACGGCGTGTCAGTCGGTGGTTCAGAGGTCACGACAAGCTATATCAAAAACATAGTCACAAACGAAGTCGTGGAGATTACCCGTATTCTGTCACGCGGCAGTGGATGGAGCAGTAATGGAATGCATTTTTTCTATTATCGCGTGCGTGCTGATGCTGTCCTTGGTTCCCCGGATTTTGGTCGCGGCGCCAGTTGCTGGATGCACAGACTTGGCACTTCTCCGACAACTGATATTGAGGTATTTCGTACCGGTGAAGGACCAGATTATGAAGCCATGGAGGACGATACTCCGCAAGTGAAAGGTGCACCGAATAGCAACTGGGTGCTCGGGCTCCATTTATTGAATGGGAATGACATCGCGCAGTTGTATGTTAGCAAAGCACAAGACCTTTTTGAAGGAACGCCACATTGGCGCAAAATCGCCGGGCGTGCTGCCAATATCAAGAGTGCCAAGGTGGTTGGCGATTTTATTTATGTTTTAGCCAAAGGGCGTCAAAGCACGGGTGAATTGGTCAAAATTGATGCAAGTAAAGAAGATTTTTTGAGCGGTACAGTTGTCCTGGCGAGTGGTGATAGTGTGATCAATACTATTGATGTCGCTCGTGATGGTATTTATGTGGATGACTTGAGCAAAGGCGTAGGTGGTTTGCGGCGTGTTTCTTTCGATGGAAAAGTTGAGCGCGTTCAATTGCAAAAATCTGGTGCTGTCTGGAGTATGTTTGCCTCACCTGATGAAGATGGCCTGTGGTTTCAAATGGATGGACTGACTTGGCCGGGCACAACTTACAAAGTTAATGCGGGCAATTTGACCACGAAGCAATTTGTTTTTGCGAAACCGCCTAGCTTTGATGTCTCCGCTTTCAAGACCACACGTCTCTATGCGCCGACCCGTGATCATCTCAAGGTTCCGCTAGAAATATTGCATCGGCATGATGTTAAATTAAATCGACGCAATCCTTTGTTGATTATTGCTTACGGGTCTTATGGTTCGATTCTTGACCCGGGATTCAATACGAGTAATCTGGCGTTTTTAGAAGCCGGTGGCGTGATTGTGTACGCCCATGTACGAGGCGGTGGTGAGCTCGGTGAATCATGGCATGAGGCCGGGAAAAAATCGACCAAGCCGAACACCTGGCGAGACGCCATTGATTCAGCAGAATATTTGATTAAGCTCGGCTGGACAGATAAAAAGCATCTTGCACTTTGGGGGACTTCTGCTGGCGGCATCATGGTTGGGCGTGCGATTACAGAACGCCCTGATTTGTTTGCGGCGGCAATCGGTGAAGTTGGTTTATTCAATACTTTACGTTTTGAATTGACATCGAATGGGCCAGGTAACGACGCAGAATTTGGCACCGTAAAAAAAGAGGACGAGTTCCATGCCTTAAGGGCGATGGATTCTTTTCATGCGGTAAAAAATGGCATCCGATATCCCGCAACTTTGCTGATTACTGGCGCAAACGATCTCAGAGTCGAACCATGGCAGATTGGTAAATTTGCAGCGCGCCTGCAAGTCGCTTCGAGCAATACGCCGGGTGCATTGTTACGGGTTGATTATGAGACGGGGCATTTTGCCACTTCACGCAAAAACGGCATGGCAAAAATGGCAGATATTTTTTCTTTTATTTTCGCTCATACTAGTTAGGGCGTGTTGACCGATGATCCCCCAAAATCATCGGTCAACAGACTTTAGTCGCACTGAACAAAAAGCCAGCTTAGAAAAACAGCTATTCCATTAGCTGTTTTTTGTGATGCATCAAATGATCTTCAATAAAGCTATTGATGAAGTAATAACCGTGATCGTAGCCAGGATGTTGGCGTAAATTCAACGGCTGCTGCACCTGCTGGCAGGCGGCGGCAAACAATTCTGGATGCAGTTGTTCCGCCAGAAATTTGTCATCCAGACCTTGGTCAATCAAGATGCCCTTTGGATATGGCGCATGAGTTTGTCCCTGCATCAAGACCGTGGCATCGTAGTTGCGCCAACTGCTTTCGTCTGATCCCAGATAACCGGAAAATGCTTTGCGTCCCCAAGGGCTTTGCATGGGCGCGGCGATAGGTGCAAACGCCGATACGCTTTTGAAAACCTCGGGATGGCGCAAGGCCAACATCAAGGCGCCGTGCCCGCCCATGGAATGCCCCATGATGCCGAGGCGTTTGGCATCGACAGGCAAGTTTGCCAGCAGCAAAGGGATGAGTTCCTTGATCAGATAACTGTGCATGCGGTAGTGCTTGGCCCAAGGCTGCTCTGTCGCATCCAGATAGAAACCTGCGGCTACGCCGAAATCCCAGGCCTCGCTGTCGCCGGGCAAATTCGCACCGCGCGGACTGGTATCGGGCGCGATTAAAATCAAGCCTTCACGCGCTGCAATGGCTTGCGCACCAGCTTTGGTCATGAAGGTTTCTTCGGTGCAGGTTAGCCCGGCCAGAAACATCACCGCAGGGCAGACATCGCCCGCCAGCGCCTGTGGCGGCAAGTACACCGAGAAGCGCATAGACAGGCCGATTTCTGTCGATGCATGTTGATAGAAACGCTGCGAGCCATCGTGGCAGCCATGCTGGCTCAGCAGTTGCAAGCTCTGCATCAGAACAGCACCACCGAGCGTATCGATTCACCGCTCTTCATCAGATCAAAGCCTTCATTGATGCGCTCTAAAGGTAGGCGATGCGTGATTAGATCGTCGATATTGAGTTTGCCTTCCATGTACCAATCGACGATTTTTGGCACATCGGTGCGGCCGCGCGCACCGCCGAAGGCCGAGCCTTTCCATTCGCGCCCAGTGACGAGTTGAAATGGCCGGGTACTGATTTCCGCGCCGGCTTCTGCCACGCCGATGATGAAGGATTTGCCCCAGCCTTTGTGGCAGCACTCCAGCGCCTGTCGCATGACCTTGGTATTGCCTATGCATTCAAACGAATAATCTGCACCGCCATCGGTGAGCTGAACGATGTGATCGACCACGTTCTCGACTTCATTCGGATTGATGAAATGCGTCATGCCGAATTTGCGTGCCATGGCTTCGCGCCTTGGGTTGATATCAACGCCGATGATCTTGTCGGCACCGACCATTTTGGCCGCCTGTATTACGTTCAGGCCGATGCCGCCGAGACCGAACACCACCACGTTGGCACCGGCTTCGACCTTGGCGCTAAACACCACAGCACCAACGCCGGTAGTCACGCCGCAACCGATATAGCAAATCTTGTCGAACGGTGCATCGCTACGCACTTTGGCGACGGCGATTTCCGGCACCACGATGTAGTTGGAAAAGGTCGAGGTGCCCATGTAATGGAACAGCGGTTTGCCATCCAGTGAGAAGCGCGAGGTCGCATCCGGCATCAGGCCGCGCCCTTGGGTAGAGCGTATTGCCTGACACAGATTGGTCTTGCGCGACAGGCAGTATTTGCACTGGCGGCATTCCGGCGTGTACAGCGGAATCACATGATCGCCTTGGCGCAAACTACTTACTCCAGAGCCAGTATCAACTACGATACCTGCGCCTTC
>JANYFV010000164.1 GCA_025359635.1 Undibacterium sp.
AAGACCCTATGTCTGCTGTCTCGCCGAACTCTGCAACACTAACATCTACCTCTGGGCTTGCTAGAGCCTTGTCGCAAGCTAACGTACTCACAGCGGCACAAATTGATCCTGTCCATAAAAAATCTCAAATAGAACGTACCACTTTTGTTGACAGCCTTTTACAAAGCGGCCTGATAACAGCAAAAGATCTCGCAGCATTTTGTTCAGAGGCATTCGGCTACCCCTTAGTAGATTTGACGGTATTTGACGAAAGTATGCTGCCAGAAAAAATCGTCGACGTTAAACTCATGCAATCGCAACGCATTGTCGCTCTTGCAAAAAGAGGTAACAAAATTTCGCTGGCGATTTCCGATCCGACGAACACGAATGCCCTGGACCAGATCAAATTCCAGACGGGGTTAGGCGTTGAATTGGTCATTGTTCAACATGATATTTTACTGAAACTATTAGAAAAGCTTGGCAAAACCTCAGAACAAAGCCTGACTGATCTAGCAGGCGATGACTATGAAATTGAGTTCAATGAAGATGACATGAACTCTGGCATTGCCGAAACGCAGACCAGCGAAGTCGATGATGCCCCAGTCGTCAAATTTCTACAAAAGATGTTGATTGATGCCATTAATATGGGCGCGTCCGATTTACATTTCGAACCATTTGAAAAATTTTATCGCATTCGTTTTCGCGTTGACGGTGAATTACGAGAAATTGCCCAGCCGCCTCTAGCTATCAAAGATAAGCTTGTCTCGCGGATAAAAGTTATCTCTAAACTGGATATCTCAGAAAAGCGTGTCCCGCAAGATGGCCGTATGAAATTGACATTATCTGCGACTAAAGCCATCGATTTTCGCGTCAGCATTTTACCGACACTATTCGGTGAAAAAATAGTTATGCGTATTCTGGATGGATCGCAAGCACAAATGGGGATTGACGCCCTTGGCTATGATCCTGACCAAAAAGCGATTTTGATGGATGCAATTCAACGTCCCTATGGAATGGTCTTAGTCACGGGTCCAACCGGCTCGGGAAAAACAGTTTCACTTTACACCTGCCTTAACGTCATCAACAAACCAGGCATTAACATTTCGACTGCTGAAGATCCCGCTGAGATCAATTTACCAGGTGTCAATCAGGTTAACATCAATGACAGAGCAGGGCTAACGTTTCCGGTAGCGCTCAAGTCATTCTTGCGTCAAGATCCAGACATCATCATGGTCGGCGAGATTCGCGATCTAGAAACGGCTGATATCGCCATTAAAGCTGCGCAAACTGGTCACATGGTTTTTTCTACTTTACATACCAATGATGCACCGTCGACCTTAACGCGCTTAATGAACATGGGCGTGGCAGCTTTTAATATTGCATCATCAGTCATACTCATTACTGCGCAACGACTGACACGCCGGCTTTGCACTTGCAAAAAACCCGTCGACATCTTAGACGAAGTGTTGTTGCAAGCGGGCTTCAAAGAAGAAGAATTGGACGGCACCTGGAAGCCCTATGGTCCCGTAGGTTGTGAACGTTGCACTGGAAGTGGCTACAAAGGACGAGTAGGTATTTATCAGATAATGCCCATCACTGAAGCGATTGAACGTATCATTCTGGCGAATGGATCGGCATTGGAAATTAAGAAGCAGTCTGAAAAAGATGGCGTTAAAGGTCTGCGTCAATCCGGCTTGCAAAAAGTAAAGCAAGGGGCGACTAGCCTTGAAGAAGTATTAGGATGCACCAACGACTAATAGGACGAAAATAGCATATGGCCACAACTCCAAATAGACCAATAAAAGCCGGGCAAGTCAAAGACGTACTGTTTGCCTGGGAAGGCAAAGACAAGCAGGGAAAAATCGTGCGCGGTGAGTTGCGGGCGGGCGGTGAAGCGATTGTCAATGCCACCTTGCGCCGCCAGGGAATTCTGGTCACGAAACTAAAGAAAAAAACTTATTCTTCGGGTAAGAAAATTACCGAAAAAGATATTACCTTATTCACGCGTCAACTTTCTACTATGATGAAGGCTGGCGTTCCACTTTTACAGTCGTTTGACATTGTAGGCAAAGGTCATGCCAACGCTTCGGTCTCCAAACTATTACAAGATATCCGTGCAGATGTTGAGACGGGCACTAGTTTGAATCAAGCGTTTCGCAAATTTCCCCTCTACTTTGATGCTTTGTTTTGCAACTTGGTAGGTGCAGGTGAGCAGGCTGGTATTTTAGAGGATCTATTAAATCGTTTAGCGATTTATAAAGAAAAAACCTTAGCAATCAAGGCAAAGATTAAATCAGCATTAACCTATCCAATTGCGATCCTTTCAATCGCTTTTATCGTTACTGCGGTGATTATGATCTGGGTAGTGCCAGCATTTAAAGAAGTTTTCACAAGCTTTGGTGCTGATTTACCAGCGCCAACATTATTTGTCATGGCCATTTCTGATTTCTTTGTCAAATGGTGGTATCTGATTTTTGGCGGACTTTTTGGTGCTGTTTACTTCTTCTTCCAGAGCTGGCAGCGCTCTATCAAAATGCAACGTGCCATGGACAAACTATTGCTGCAGGTGCCAATTTTTGGTGATGTGATTAGAAAAGCCACTATTGCCCGTTGGACCAGAACGCTTGCCACCATGTTTGCCGCTGGTGTGCCATTAGTTGAAGCTTTGGACTCTGTCGGTGGCGCTGCTGGTAACGCTGTCTATTTAGATGCCACAATCAAGATTCAAACTGAAGTGACGACAGGTACGAGCTTGACCGTCGCAATGCAGAATGCAAACGTGTTTCCGAACATGGTCACTCAAATGGTCTCGATTGGCGAAGAGTCAGGCTCGTTAGACGCGATGCTTGGCAAAGTGGCAGATTTTTACGAAGACGAAGTTGATGAAGCGGTCGCATCATTATCTAGTTTGATGGAACCGATGATTATGGTTATTTTGGGTGTGCTCATCGGTGGCTTGGTCGTTGCGATGTACCTGCCAATTTTCAAACTCGGATCGGTCGTTTAATGCTCGATTTGTTACTGTTTGCCCCGCCAGGAAGTTGGCTGCACGCCGTACTGGCTGGTGTCATTGGCTTGATGATCGGAAGTTTCTTGAATGTGGTGATACATCGGATTCCCAAAATGATGCAAAGGGAATCCGATAATTATGTCGCCAGCGAAAGCAGCAAAGAACTGCCGCATACCGATCGATACAACCTCATGGTACCCCGCTCTGCATGCCCGCATTGCGGGCATCAAATCACCGCATTAGAAAATATTCCGGTTATCAGTTATTTGGCAATTCGCGGAAAGTGCACTCAATGTAAAGCCCACATCTCTGCCCGCTATCCATTGGTAGAAATGCTGACGGGTGGTCTGTCTGCCTTCATGATCTGGCATTTTGGCACAAGCATCGCCGGACTCGCTACTGTGTTATTTGTTTGGCTACTGATTGCCATGACGTTTATTGATGCCGACACGCAGTTGTTACCGGACGATCTGACATATCCTTTATTGTGGTGTGGCTTGCTCGTCAATCTCAATGGCAATATCACCTCACTTGAAAGTGCAGTCATTGGTGCGGTCGCCGGCTACTTATCTTTATGGTCGATTTACTGGTTGTTTAAGCTGGCAACCGGGAAAGAAGGAATGGGCTATGGGGATTTTAAGCTATTGGCAGCGCTAGGTGCGTGGATGGGGTGGGCGATGTTACCTGTCATTATTTTGCTCTCCTCGATGGTTGGCGCACTGGTTGGTATCTCTATGATAGTTTTTGCCAAAATGAACAAAAGT
>JANYFV010000553.1 GCA_025359635.1 Undibacterium sp.
CGCCGGGGCTCATCGCCTTATTGCTACCGGCACGGGCAGCAGCCAATGCCGCCATTGCCGGACTCAGCGAAGGTCTTGCCGTTGCTGTCGCAGCTACAGTAACAACGTGGGGATTAACTGGCGGTGCATTCACTTGAGAAGTCAGGGACGCAATCCCTGGTGCCGAGATACTCGCACGAGCTGCGTTGACTGGTGCAGGTGCTACCGCTTTACTTGATGCTGACTCCCTAATCTGTTCGCTCGCAATTCTTGGGCTTGCATCGTGGTTAACTGCAGCAACACCGGAGCTACCTTGACGATGAATATCAACACTATCCGATGGGCGAAACGCCAACATACGTAACAAAGTCATGCTAAAACCTGCATATTCATCGGGCGCTAATCCCAATTCATTGCGGCCATGCACGACGATTTGGTAATACAGTTGTATTTCTTCTTTGCCAAATAACTTTGCCAATCGTATTAAGTCAGGCAATTCTGGCAAATCATCTGAAAGCGCAGTCGGCACCATTTGTGTCACTGCAATTTGATGCAATAGTGTTCCCAAATCTTGTAATGCTGCTTTATAAGACAAGCTGCGTGCTGCCATTTCATCAGCCACATCGAGCAAGGCCTTGCCATCTTGCGCTACCAAGGCATCGAGCAGGCGTATCAAATAAGATTGATCCAGTGAACCCAACATACTTTGCACAGCATCGAGCGTCACTCTACCCGCAGCATAAGCAATCGCCTGATCGGTCAGCGACAAAGCGTCACGCATAGAACCATGTGCTCCTTGCGCCAATAATCTTAATGCAGGCACATCAAAATCTATATTTTCTTGTCCCAAAATATTATCCAGATGGCTGACAATATGTCCGGGCGGCATTTGCTTCAGATTAAACTGCAAGCAGCGCGATAAAACAGTAACAGGAATTTTTTGCGGATCAGTTGTGGCCAGAATAAATTTCACATGTTCTGGCGGTTCTTCCAAGGTCTTCAACATAGAGTTGAAGGCATGATTGGTCAGCATATGAACTTCATCGATCATATACACTTTGAAGCGCGCGTTCGACGGGGCATACACCGCTTGTTCCAGCAAGGACGCCATTTCATCAACGCCACGATTCGATGCGGCATCCATCTCGATATAATCGACAAAACGTCCGGCATCAATCGCGGTACATGCGCCACATATTCCACAAGGTTGTGAAGTAATTCCCTTCTCACAATTAAACGCCTTGGCCAAAATACGTGACAAAGTCGTTTTACCGACCCCCCGTGTTCCTGTAAATAAATACGCGTGATGAAGCCGCTGCTGATCTAAAGCATGCGACAGGGCACGAACTACGTGCTCTTGACCGACTAGCGTTTCAAAGCTTTTCGGTCTATATTTTCGGGCGAGAACTTGATATGACATCGTGCAATTTTACCTTATCTTCAGAAGTTTTATGAAGCGTCATTTTTGGCTACTGACCTACTAGCATCATCCATGATATGCGGTGCATTCTTACCCAATAATTCACGTAATGCAGCGACCTCGTGGTGTAGTGCACGTATATCTCTATGCAAATCCCGTTCAAATTTGGCCTCTTCTTCGCCAACAAATAAAGCAGCTATGTTTGCAGTTACGATAGAGAATATTGCATAACCTAGCAGCACGATAAACACTGCAAATACTTTAGATGCGGCAGTAGAGGGAACAATATCCCCATAACCTACAGTCGCAATAGTCGTAAATGCTAGCCAGACACCATCAGGGTAACTTTGAACACTTGGCTCCAACCAATAAAAGCCAGCGCCTGCAGTTGCTAACATCAACAAGGCCAATACAATGACTTGCACTAAATGACTGGGCCGTATGTGCAGCAATACTATCATCGCGATCCGTAGAAAAATAACCGCGCACAACGCCAATCTCAATAACCACTCCAGTCCACTCCAATGCACCGCACTTGGAAAAGCGCTAACAATACACCCTATTATGATAACGATATCAAGAATCATCTTCCCGCTACGCCGCTCCCCAACCTGATGAAGTTTCCACTGCCACGTAGTGTCCACTATTAATAGCATCGCTACGAAACCATACAGCGAATGGCCAAACAAACGGGTGTTCTCAGATTCCCCACCCAACAATAAGTAAAATGCAGGGATAGAAAAAATCAAGCCTATCAACAGCACGGGCCTGGACAACCAATCAATGAAATATTGAGTGACAGCATAATTCTTAATCGCTGTCCCACCAAGACCAACTCGTTTCTTTTTCACTTTAATTGTCCTATATTTGCTTACGCCTAATTAGATCATTACAACAAATGGCGCAAATAACATTGAGCCCCATCAAAAATGACGCTATTTTTCTTTCATAAGCGGAAATTCGACTCAAGTGAGCTTAGAACAAAAAATCTCAGAAACGACGAATGTCAATCGATGCGAAGGATATAAAAATGACTGAATAGTCAAAAAGAGAAAAGAGGCGAGCCTGATCTGCGGCACTTACGGGAAATGACTGTGGCTGCTTCGTTCCCGACCTGACCAGATTGGCCATGCCGCAATGCGCAGGGGCCCGCCAGTTAGAATTATAACGCATTGCAATCGATTCGTGAAGTTTCAACATTGCCACCAACTGGACAAGTACAAACCTGCTGCTTCACAAGCCCAATTCCTGCCATATTTTATCTACCCGCAACTTCACATCGGCACTCATTTCTATCGTGCGCCCCCATTCGCGACTGGTTTCACCGGGCCATTTATTGGTTGCATCCAGGCCCATCTTGCTGCCCAAGCCACTCACCGGAGATGCGAAGTCCAGATAATCAATCGGTGTATTATCAATCAGTGTGGTATCACGCAAAGGATCAACTCTGGTGGTAATCGCCCAAATGACCTCTTTCCAATCTCGAATATTAACGTCTTCGTCGACAACGATAATAAATTTGGTATACATAAACTGACGCAAAAAACTCCAGACACCAAACATCACCCGTTTAGCATGACCTGCGTACGATTTTTTAATTTTCACGACCGCCATACGATAGCTACAGCCTTCTGGCGGCAGATAGAAATCGACAATTTCAGAGAATTGTTTTTGCAATAAAGGAATGAACACTTCGTTCAGTGCAAGCCCAAGTATCGCGGGTTCGTCCGGGGGTTTGCCAGTATAAGTTGAGTGATAAATCGGATCGCGTCTCATCGTAATGCGATCAATAGTGAACACCGGAAAACTATCCTGCTCATTGTAATAGCCGGTGTGGTCACCAAACGGCCCTTCAAGCGCGTGTTCATAACCACTAGGATGCGATACATCCGGATAGATATGCCCTTCAAGCACAATTTCGGCTGAAGCCGGCACACGTAATTCGCTCCCTATCGCTTTCACCAGTTCTGTTCGGCTGCCGCGCAACAATCCTGCAAATTGATATTCTGAAAGGCTATCAGGTACCGGAGTAACTGCACCAAGTATCGTCGCTGGGTCTGCGCCGAGCGCGACGGCAATCGGGTAAGGCTGGCCTTGAGTGACAATACCGTGCTCACGAAAATCCAAAGCGCCGCCGCGATGTGCCAGCCAGCGCATGATAACTTTATTCCGCCCTAGCACCTGTTGTCTATAGATACCCAGGTTCTGGCGTTTTTTATATGGTCCCTTTGTAATAACCAAACCCCATGTGATGAGTGGCGCGATATCCCCCGGCCAGCAATGTTGAATCGGCAATCGCGCCAGATCAACATCATTGCCTTCCCAGACGATCTCTTGACATGGTGCGCTGCGCAGCTCTTTCGGCGACATATCCCAGACCGCTTTAACCAAAGAACCAAGACCAAGAATATCCTTAAAACTCTTTGGTGGCTCAGGCTCCTTCAGAGAAGACAGAACATGTCCGATCTTACGCAATTCACTTATGTCATCCGCGCCCATCCCCATAGCAACCCGTTTGGTGGTACCAAACAAATTCCCCAAAACCGGCATTGAATGTCCAGTTGGCTGAGTAAATAATATCGCTGGTCCCTCTGCGCGCAGCGTGCGGTCACAGATTTCTGTCATCTCCAGATAAGGGGAAATTGACGTATCTATTTGTTTTAATTCATTTTTTTGTTGTAGCTGAGAAATAAAATCCCTCAAATCAGTATATTTCATGTTTTTTTCTTTTTGTTGACTGTGAACATAATGATATAGAAAAGTCTGGCAAGTGCTTGATTTTATTGATTATTGCTGCATCGCAGCATGATTTATAAGATTTAAAAGTAATAAAAAACAAATTCTATAGTATTGACTTGATATAAAACCGACCCTACAATTCGCCCAACTTGATAAGCAGCTTGCCGTAATTTGCCACTTTTGAACAAAGAAAGCATTCACCACAAACTACTTCATTCACGGGGATCGGGTCCCATTTAACATAACGAGGATTACTTTAACAAAGGCTTTTGCCTTTTCCCGAAAAAAGTTATTTGCCACTGCGCAGCCTCCATTGCAGTCCGCTCATTGGCAAATAACTCCGGCGTCTTTTGTTTTCACCATAGACAAGACGATATTTCTGATTTGTGAACGTGGATATCTCTTCATACATTTTTGTAAAAGGATATATACACCTCACGAAGATTCAGGAGGTAATATGTTTCAACGATTTCTCTTAGCAGTTCAAGGTAACAAAAACGCGCTCGTCGACAAAAGCGAGAATCACGCATTTTCCTTACTCAATTCAAAAATTAGTTTTTTTGCCACACTTCACCATTTGACACTGGTCTTAGGCTTAGGTGCAATCCTCGCATTGACGATGATGTTTATCAAGCCAGACTTAGCAGAAAAATTTCAGAGTTTATCTCCTTTTTCCGTAAGCACACAAGTACTTGACACCAGCTATTCAACACCGCCAAGTTTGGCACTGTTAATGGCAACACCAGAACAGATCGCACAAACGAATGCTTTGGAAGTAGATACATCGTCTATTGCTGAAAACAATAAAGTATCAACCAACGAACGCGAACAACAATGGGTAACCTCATGGTTAGCCAAACGCTATCGTGTTGCCAGTGATGCGAGTGACATGTTGGTTTCTGCCGCTTATATTACCGCCAAAGAAATAAAACTCGATCCTTTGCTAATTCTCTCTGTTATGGCGATTGAGTCAGGTTTAAATCCGTTTGCAGAAAGCCCGGTCGGCGCACAAGGCTTAATGCAGGTCATGTCCAAAATTCATCATGAAAAATTTGAAGAAATGGGTGGGATCAAAGCAGCTCTAAACCCAATTGCTAATATTAAAGTTGGCGCTTTGATTTTAAAGGATTATGTAACACGTGGAGGTTCAGTCGAAGCTGGCTTAAAATTATACGTAGGCGCGGCAGCTTTTGAAAATGATGCAGGATATGGATCAAGAGTCATGGCCGAATATCGCCGGTTGAAAGACGTAGCGATTGGCAAAAATGTGTCTATTTTCATCAACACACCAATCCAACCTGTGCTTGCCCATCCGCAAGAAGCCTCACCCGGAATTAAATTAGAAACGCTGACTGAACATAAAAGCGTATTAATCGAGAATAAACTACCAGAGCAAATCGCCAGGCTTTAAGATAAAGCTGGCCAAGTGAAAAATAAAAACCACCTGCAAGTAATACTTCAGGTGGTTTTTTACGCGTATTTTTAAAATGCTGCTGGTAAAACAATGCCGTCTTAAATTTGATATTCCGAACTTTGCTCGTCAAAACCAAAATCGTAATTCGCCGAGACCTTAAGAACCGCTTCACGAAAATCGTGCATCAGCTCTGAACGAATTCCCCCACCAGGATAAGCCAGTACATACTGATAGCTAATATTACTCTCGAACGGTCTTACGACAACACCGTTATTGCGCCATATTTTTGCGGCGAATGGTTCTACGATAGACACACCCAAGCCATTTGCCACCATAGCATAGCGGGTATGTGAGGTGTGCGTCTTAATCACATGACGCGGATGGCTGTCCGCTTTGACCAACGTGCTTAACTCCTCCTTGTAACCTTGCGACAGGATAGGAACCCAACCTATCATATTTTCGCCATCAAGATCACCTGGCGTCACCACATCTCTTTCCGCCAATCGATGACCGGCAGGCATTGCGCACATCACATTCATTTTCATGATGGTTTCTACCTCTATTCCGGCAATACTGGGAAAAGCGAGGCAAATTGCGATATCCACCTTCATATCTTGTAAGCGCACTAGTATCTCTGGCCCGCTAATACTATCGACGGTGACCGGCACGTGCGGGTGATACTTGAAAAATTCACGTAAAATCACAGGCACAATACTGGTCGCTAACACTGGCAAACATGCTATTGAGATTCCCTCTGGAGTTTCGTCACGAATATTGGCGGCAACTTGCGCCAATCGCTCCAGGCCCAAAAAATTCTCTTCGACCGATCGATAAAAACGCACTCCAGCAATAGTAGGTTCTAAGCGCCCCTTGGAGCGATTAAACAAACGAAAACCTAATGTACTCTCAAGATCAGCAATTAATCTGCTGATCGCTGGTTGAGTGACATTCATCTTTCGGGCAGCACCGACACTAGTCCCCGCCAACATCAAACAACGAAATGCCTCAATTTGTCTAAATTGCATCATTACAATTCACCTCAAAAACGATCAAAACAAATCAAAAACTACACAAAAATCAAAATTGTGCCGCCACATAACAAAATCACATTAGGTATGCAAAATTGTGAGTGGACATGATAGGACATCTTTGAAATACTGTGTTACCAAATTGCAAGTGAATGAAAAGCACAAACAACATATCTACATGCAACGAGGACGCAGCTTTTACTCAATCAAAACAGATTGCCAAAATAATCGGTGATGATGCTTTGTAAAAGCACGTGACGATACTCAAAAGGTAAAACCTCAACGCGAACTGTGTCATCCAAAAGTTGACTGGTTCGCGCTGATTCAGATACCGTTAAATTTTCTTCATCGCTTGGGAGAGTATTAGTATGCTTGCATTCGGAACAGTGAAGTTAAAAGGAATTAACGAGATTTTCGATCAATTGACGGGTTTGACTCGATCAAAACTAAATCATCTGTATGCCGGAGATATTGAAGCTGAAGCGCGCTTTGAATGTCTGAGCTTTGCTGGTGATACTGGCGCTGCAAACTTTGTAGGGCTTGAACATATTACCGGTCGCATCGGTGATCGTAATGGCGGGTTTATCGTTCAGCACATTGGCTGGATTAAATCAGGGCGGACGGAAAGTACCTTAAATGTTCTTCGCGGTTCTGGTACAGGCGATCTCATTGGAATAAAGGGTCATGGCCGCACTACATGGACCAGCGACACTGGCAATCCATCACAAGTATTACTCGAATACAGTTTTGATTAAATCTCGGATATAACTCAAATTGACGATAGGCAAAAATCAGATCTTATTGTCAGATCTGTTCGTCAGATTTTTTTCCTGAGAAAATTACCAATTCTCTTGATTGCTTCCTGTAAATTCTCCATTGATGTTGCATATGAAATGCGTACATACTGCCTTGCCGTTGCTGGTCCAAAATCGAGTCCGGGCACAATCACCACGTTCGCCTCATTCAATATGTCTCTGGTAAATTGATCGGCATCATCGGAAAAACGCGAACAGTCAGCATAAACATAAAAAGCACCGTCCGGCATCACTGGCACATCAAACCCCAAATCACGCAGCGCCGGAACAATATAATCTCGACGACGTTTAAATTCAGCTTTGCGCTCTTCATATATAAGCAAAGCCTCTGCAGAAAAACAAGCTAACGCTGCATACTGCGCAACTGATGACGGACAAATAAATAAATTTTGCGCGAGTTTTTCCAATTGAGGAACAATGCGTTCAGGTGCAACTAACCAACCCAAACGCCATCCAGTCATATTAAAATACTTACTAAAACTATTGATTACAATCACATCGTCATCCAAAGACAATGCGGAGAATGGTGCAGCATCGTAGCTGAGTCCCTGATAGATTTCGTCGATTATAGTAAAGCCATTTTCCTCTTTGACAGCTTGAATAATTTTTGCCAATTCCGCAGGCAATATAGACGTGCCTGTCGGATTGGAAGGTGATGCCAGCAACACTCCTCGACTCTTCTCATTCCAATATTGCCGCACTAATTTATCCGATAACTGGAAACGTTCATGCGGGCCGCAGTGAATTAATTTTGCAGTGCCCTCGAAGGCTGCTACAAAATGTCGATTACATGGATAACTCGGGTCCGGCATCAAAATTTCTGCGCCAGGTTCAACCAAGGTAGCACAAGCTAACAACAGCGCAGCAGATGCGCCGGCGGTGACTACGATGCGACTGGCAGGAATATTTACTTGATATTTATTCAGATAATGCGCGGCAATCGCTTCTCTTAATGCTGGGATACCCAAAGCAGAGGTATATTGCAAATGCCCGGCTCCCATCGCCTTAACGGCGGCATCAATAACGCATTGCGGCGCTGTAAAATCTGGCTCGCCTATCCCCATATGAACAATATGCCGCCCTTGCTTTTCTAGTTCGGCCGCCATCTTGGCTAGTTCCATTACATGAAACGGGGCAATATTTTCCAGACGCGAGGCCAGATTGTTTTCCATAGCTCTCCAACAAAAAACGTCTTATTTCACTTTTGGAAATAAGACGTTTAGAATAAAATCAAACTACTTAATAAACCAATTATTTTCCGGCACTTACTTCCGTCGCCCGTAATTTGGCTGCCAATTTGTCGAGTACACCATTTACGTATTTATGACCGTCCTGACCGCCAAAGGATTTGGTCAACTCGACCGCTTCATTGATGACTACTCGGTAAGGGATTTCGATATGATTTTTCAATTCAAACACACCGATCAACAAAGCAGCATGCTCAATCGGCGATAATTCCGCGATGGTGCGGTCAATGAAAGGAGCAATTTCTTCTCTCAATTGTATTGATTGATTGATTGCGCCATGTAATAAAGAATCAAAATGCTCTCTATCTGCCTTATCGAAACCATGCGCTTCGCGGATATGTGCATCGATAGCACCGGCATCTTCGTTATTCAGTAGCCATTGGTATAACCCTTGTAAGGCAAATTCACGCGCACGATGGCGCGGTGAACGGCTCTTGGATGGATTGGCGTGTTGGGTTTTCGTTGTCATTATTTTCTCTTGCAATATTTTGTCTGGTTAAGCGTCGTAGCTAATATCTTCAGTCGCTTCTGCCAATTCTTCCAATGCCAGTGTCAGATTTGCCATTTCCACTGCGACGCGCGCAGCATCTGCACCCTTCTCTGCCATACGTGCTTCGGCCTGCTCATCGTTTTCTGTAGTCAAAATAGCGTTGGCAATTGGGATGCCAGTATCCAGACCAACTCTTGTGATGCCAGCACCAGATTCATTTGAGACCAGCTCAAAGTGATAAGTCTCGCCGCGAATCACTGCACCTAACGCAATCAAAGCGTCAAACTGATTTGTCAGAGCCAATTTTTGAAGAGCTAAAGGCACTTCTAGCGCACCAGGCACAGTCACGTGAAGAATATCTTCATTGAGCACCCCAAGTGCGCTCAATTCGGCTAGGCAGGCTGCCAACAAACCGTTACCGACGGTTTCATTAAAACGGGCTTGCACAATACCAATTCTAACGCCTGCGCCATCTAAGCTTGATTCAAAATGTCCGACTGTCATGATAATCTTTCTGGCGCAGCTGCGCTCTATTCTATAAATTGATATACGTGCTTAGTTTGCTTATTTTGTTTATTAATTCGTGCTGCCAGGTTTATCCAGATAGCCAATCACTTCCAGATTAAAGCCTGTCATGGACGGCATTTTTCTTGGATTGGCCAGCAACTTCATGCGGCCGACACCAACGTCTTTTAAAATCTGTGCGCCAATACCGTAGTTGCGTAAATCCATACGCGCCGCACGCGCTAAAGGGCGCGCGTCTGGTGTATTCAAGGCTTTAAATTGATCAAACATTTGTTCTGCTGTCTCTTCACAATTGAGCAAAACCATCACGCCACTTTCAGATGCCTTAATCGCGGCCATGGCCGATGCGACGTTCCAGGAATGAGTAGAAATCTGGCTCTCCAATAAATCAAGAATTGACACTGGTTGATGGACGCGCACCAAGGCTTCTTTATCGGCACGAACATCTCCATGTATCAAAGCTAAATGCGCTGAGCCACTCGGTTTATCGCGGAACACAATCGCTCTGAAATTACCGTGCACGGTTTGCATTTCACGTTCAGCAACACGCTCGACCAAACTTTCGGTCTGGCTACGATAGTGTATTAAATCAGCGATCGTGCCTATTTTCAGACCATGTTCTTTAGCGAATTCAAGAAGATCAGGCAAACGCGCCATAGTGCCATCGTCTTTCATGATTTCACAAATCACGGCAGCAGGGGTTAAGCCTGCCAATTCTGCAAAATCACAACCGGCTTCGGTATGGCCAGCGCGCATCAAGACACCACCTTTTTGCGCTTTCAACGGAAAGATATGTCCTGGCTGAACAATGTCATTTGCAATGGTATTTTTTGCCACTGCAACCTGTATTGTTTTTGCGCGATCCGCAGCAGAGATACCGGTAGTAACGCCTTCTGCTGCCTCAATAGAAACTGTAAAGTTGGTGCCATAGGCAGTACCATTTCTGCTAGTCATCATGGCCAGATTTAATTGTTCACAACGCTCTTCTGTCAGGGTTAGACAGATTAAACCACGGCCAAATTTCGCCATAAAGTTAATCGCCTCTGGTGTTACAAAGTCGGCAGCTAAAACGAGATCGCCTTCGTTTTCTCTATCTTCTTCATCGACCAAAATAACCATACGGCCTGCGCGCAATTCTTCAACAATTTCTTGGGTATTCGACATGCTCATGAGAATTTCCTGGAGTGTGCAATATTTGCCAATTTGCAATTGCACAAAAATTTGATATTTAGCCCTGTATTGTAAAGGATTTACCGCTCTTTACCTGGGTGCAAGCTGACTTTATCGCGTTTTTACGAAGATCTGACTGGCATAAAAGCGATACAACATCAAATTCAAATGCATTAAAGATAAGCTCGACAGGCGCGACATTGGTATAAATTGAGCAATAAACACTAATCCGACAGACTTGTGACTTACTTAATCTGCCAGATAATGCCAAAATTCAAACCTAAAACATCGATGCCTGGATTAGGTTTTGTCATGCCCATATTTGAATGATGGGTGAAATATATGCCGCTGGTGATCGCCATTTTTTTATCAAACTGATGACGGTACCCAAACTGAGAAAACCAATTCAAGGTGAATTTTTGTCCCTGTGCACCTGGTATATTTTTTGAATTTATCCGGCCTGCACCACCACCAATTTCGTAAAAAAGTGCAGTTTTTTGATCTGCGCTCCAAAGTTCAATACTAGGGGAGCCAGCGAAAGCCAGATAATAATCTTCCGCTCCCTTTAAATATACTTCAGTAACAAAGGAAAACCTTTGCCGAACCGCCAAACGAGCACCGCTAGCACCACGCCAAAGGTCGAATCCCGCAGGTGTTCGCCACAAGACTTGGGTAGGAACGATGGTGTAATCAAGCGGAGAATGATGCAATATTTTCCCCAAATATCCCGCTTCCACGCCGACTTCCCAATTGTCTGCGGGGTGTTCCTGCGCATACACTGAATTAGCAACAAGTAACAGAACAATTAACAAACTGGGCTGAGCGAGAGAAAAATTTATACGCATAAAAAAGTGTTCAATTGTTCCGATTCCAATTTTTAGTTCTCTGCTTTAAATTGAATTTCTACGATTTTTGTTTGAGGACTAGAAATTGCGGCATATTTCCATGCTGATAACGCGGTAATAACTTCTTTATCAAAATATTTTTTAGGGTTAGCATCCATGATTTCCACTTTCGATACGCTGCCATTTTTTTCAACAAAAAGACGCGCGTTCACCAAGCCTTGAGTATGACCAGCTCTTGCTGCGGCAATTGGAAATGTTGGCTGCACGCCAGAAATAAATTTCAAACCTTCTGGAACAGGAGTCGCTGCCGGTTTAATCGCAGCCACAGATGTTGGCGTCAAGTCTACTGGCTTGGCGGCAATCACAGGCGCAGGCACGATTGCAGCAGGTACTTTAGCCAATGCGATGGTGCTTGCAGCTGTCTTCGCCGCTAAAATTTTAGCGTCCTGAGCGAGTTTAGCGTCCAATGCAAGTTTTAACTCATTAGCTTCTTTAGCAATTTTCTCTTCACGTGCAGTCTGAATAGCGGTCTTTTTTTCGGCGATATCCCACCACCGAGTCACATTTGCAGTTTCCTCAGTATGGCGCGTTGCATTTTTAACTATCCCGGTCGGTGCGCTAGCAACCGCCCCCGATGCTGAATTAGATGATTCTGCAGATGCCGCAGACAACTCTGGACTCGGATTTTTTTGGCAGCCTGACGCAAATATTGCTGCGTTTATGCAAAGTACACCAATACAAATTACCTTCATTTCTTTCACATTCCACGCGCGCGCTACCGTCCACATTTCTATTTCCTATTTCAATTCAATATTTAAAAATGACCCACAATTTTTCAATCATCTAAAAAATTAATGACTATGACCAGATCCTTGGCTAATCACTTCTACTGGCATTCCCACTGCACTTTTACCTTCAAAGAAAAATGTCTTTCTATTCTTAGGGTGCGCACCAACTTCATTCATGGTGGCTGTATCATACAAACGACCATTCAACATGACCTGGGAAATTTTGTCTGATTGCTTTATATCTTTAAGCACATCGCCATCAATAATAACTAAATCTGCCAGCTTTCCTACTTCCAAAGATCCGACGTCTTTATCCATACCGAGGTATTTTGCGCCATTCAATGTTGCCACCCTGATGATCTCCAGCGGCGTCATGCCACCTCGTGCAAGTGTCCACATTTCCCAATGCGCGCCAAGACCTTCGCGTTGACCGTGTGCACCGAGGTTGACCGCCACACCAGCGCGTTGCAATTGTGTCGCAGCACGTGCAATATTAAATACGTTGAAGTCCTCTTCAGGTGCAGTTTCGCGTCTGACACTACGTGCCTCTAATATTGAACGAGGAACATATTTTGACAGTAGCGGATGCCTCCAGACATCAGTGCGTGCATACCAATAATGTTCACCATCGAGGCCGCCGTAGCCAACGATTAGGGTTGGTGTATAGCCGACTTTAGTTTGTGACCAAAGTTGGGTCACATCGTCATAGACATTTTCGACCGGAATAGCATGCTCGATTCCCGTATGGCCATCGATGACCATATTCATATTATGTTGAAACAGAGAGCCACCTTCTGGCACTACCATCATCCCGGTTTGACGTGCCGCCTCGAGCACTTGCTGGCGCTGCTCGCGGCGCGGTTGGTTGTAACTCTTTACCGAAATTGCACCAGCCGCTTTCAGGCGTTTAAGATGCGTCAAAGCGTCATCCAAATTATTGACGATAGCACTTACGTTATCTTTAGCACCGTAAAGTATTGTCCCAGTCGAAAAAATTCTTGGACCGACCACTTTTCCCGCACGTTGCATTTCGCTATGCGTGAAAATTTCAGCAGTATCGTTGGATGGATCATGAATAGTAGTGACACCAAATGCCAGTGAAGCATAATCGACCCAACTCTGCTGAGGAATAACTTGCCCCTCACCCATTCCACCATGCCAATGTACGTCAATCAAACCAGGAATAATTGTCTTACCGTTGGCAGCAATTTGTTTTGCTCCTACAGGCATAGCAACTTTGTCAGCAGCGCCAATCTCGGTAATGCGATTGCCTTTAATGACTATGCGGGCGTTTTCGATGACTTCATCACCCTTCATGGTGACGACCCGCGCACCGGAAATAACTGTGACGCCATCAGGTTTATCAGCGTTCTCGCGGAAGCCAATTTTCAATCCAGCTTCACTAGGTTTAGGTAACTCTTTAGGTGCACCGGCAACAAAATTAAACGCACTACTTAATGGTGTGCTAAATAATTCATCCCCCAAGGAAAATTGAATTTTTTTGCTGTCGCCTGACCAATGTACATATTCACCGGCATTCACGTCCAATTGCCGCACTGGCAACGCATCCATTTTCGAACCGACCGTGACAGCTTTACCTGCAATCGGCATCGGCGCAACATAGGAATGAAAACGCTCGTTAAATGCTAGCCATGCACCATCTGGCGAGATCGCGAAATCTTCAACGAACTCACCCTTGGCAACTGCTATTTGTTCACTCTTATCAAGCTTGAAACGCACCAATGACGTAATCCAATCCACTTCGCCGGTATGTTCTGTGCGTGTTAAATACACGTGTTCGTTATCTTTGCCAAATTGCGGCGCAGAACCCTCATCGGTCAACAAACGTGGCTCAGTTTTACCGTCAGCTGCGACTACATAAACACCTGTATTCAAACCATGCCATGGAGTAGTTAAATAGCCACCACTTACCTTCACAAACACAACTTGTTTACCATCAGGTGAGAAAGTCGGCTCCTGATATTTCCCAGCTTCCTTCGTTAATACTATTTCTTGACCTGTGCGCACATCAATGCTGCGAACTGAGCCGAGTTTTTCGTCGTTCCAGCTAGTGAAGGCTATGCTATTGCCATCACGAGAAAATTTCGGGAAGAACTCAAAATGATCGTCTTGCTTAGTTAAACGATGCGGTTTACCGTCAGGCAAATCGCGCACATATAAATAACCTAATGCCGAGTAAACGACTTTATCGCCTTTCGGTGACACATTTACCCAACGTAACTGGTGCACATCAAACTGGTCTGGCGCGACATCAACAGGAAAGCGCACTGCGGCGCGGACTTCCCGACTGTCTTTGATATGAAATGGAATCTCCACCGCATTCTTTGCGAATGGATCAACGCGCCAGATTTTCCCTTTCGCCCAAAGTACAATTTGCTTACTATCAGGCAGCCAGCTAAATGCAGGATAGACGCCATGAATAGCCCAAGCCTCTTGCATATCGCGCTCAAGCTCAGTCCATGCCGGCACTTCTTCCCCTGTAATGAGATTTTTCAAATACAAGGTGCTCTTCGATTTATTGTCGACACGTAGCCTACGCACAAAAGCAAGATATTTTCCATCAGGCGACGGAGTTGGGCGCACGGCACCGCCGGCACCGCTGACTATCGCAATTGTTTTACCGTCACGCAAATCTTTGCGGAAAATTTGATAAATCTGTCCATTTGAGTTTTTATTATATTCAAATGATTTGCCCGGTGTCGTATCTTGCGAGTAATACACATAGCGACCATCAGGAGAAAAAGCTGGTTCACCTAAGTCTTTTTGCCAATTGGCCTTTTCATTGAGCTGTACTCCGGCACCACCGCCAGCGTGATACAACCAGATTTCACCAGATCCCAAAGAACGTGTGCCTGTGTAATGTTTGCGCGCCGCGATGTATTGACCATTCGGATGCCATACCGGATTATTCAACAATCTGAAATCTTCTTTGCTGACAGCATGCGCCTCGCTGCCATCCACATTCATCACCCAGACATTATCACCACCACCAGCGTCAGACATATACGTCAACTGCTTGCCATCTGGCGAAAAACGCGCCTGCATTTCCCACGCAATCGTATGTGTTAAAGCCTTTGCCTCGCCACCAGTAATTGGCATGACATATAAATCACCGAGCATATCGAATACGATTTGCTTGCCGTCCGGGCTAACGTCTACACTCATCCAGGTGCCGGACTTCGTATCCAAAGCAATGGTAAGGGCCTCACCGGGCGGATGATTTACATCCCATTTCTTTTTGTCTGCACCATCTTTACCAGTGCTAACCGGCTCGGCCGCAAAGGCCGTAGCACTTATCATGGCAAAAAGAAAACCAAATAGAATTTGATGACGAGTGCGCATTTTTTCTCCGATCAGGATTTGAATGTCAGCACGGCGCATTAAGGGTAAGCGCCGGCTATTTTTGATCAATTAATGTGTAATTGCAAAACGGTGACCAGTATCAATGGCGCAAATGGTCTATGTCAAGGAGGCTTCTTGTAAAATCAAAGATGAAATGCATAACGCAACAACATCCCAAGCAACAAAGCTCCGGTTGCGGCGGATTCAACAGTCTTGCGCAAACCGGCAGAACCTAGTTTGGCATTCTCATATACAAGGCGCTCTGCGCCTTCACGTTTGCCGAGAATCAATGGCTGAAGAAACCAATGTACGCCAAAGCCAAAAATACCAACGCCACACAAAAACGCACCCAACTGATGCAGCTGAATCGCTTGCCACATTTGGTGTGTGCCGATACCAAGGCCGAACAATAATAAGCAGATTCTTGAGACAAGATAAGTTTTTATTTTCAGCATTCAATCCCCAAAAATTATAGATCGCCATCCACATCAATACCAATATCGCCATCTATCCCCAACAAAGATTGTGCCGCCTCGTTTGGCAGGGCTTCTACTTGCTTTAACTTCTTCGTCATTTGGCGGGTACGCACTTCGGCTTTATCTATGTTATCAGCCGCCTTCACCAAGGCGTTTCTGGTAGCGGCAAGCACGTCACCAAATTTACCAAATTCTGTCTTCACTGCGCCCAATACTTGCCAGACTTCCGACGAACGTTTTTCCAACACCAGGGTGCGAAAGCCCATTTGCAAACTATTTAGCAAGGCAGATAAAGTAGATGGACCTGAAATAGAAACACGACAAGTGCGCTGCAGCTCATCGGCCAAACCTGGTCTGCGCATCACTTCAGCATATAAGCCTTCGGTCGGCAAAAATAGTATCGCAAAATCCGTCGTCAATGGCGGCGACAGATATTTTTCTGCGATGGTCTTGGCTTCAGTGCGAATCGCCCGTTCCAGCTCTTTACCAGCTTGCGCCACGCCATCGGCATCAGCACGTTCAGCTGCGTCGACCAAGCGCTCGTATTGCTCTTTAGGGAACTTGGCATCAATCGGCATCCAGACTGGTGCCCTGTCGTCTTCTTTACCAGGTAACTTAATCGCAAACTCAACACGCTCGCCAGTGCCTGGTACGGTCTCGACATTTTTAGCGTATTGATCTGGGGTCAGCATTTGTTCCAGTATCATCTCCAATTGCACTTCACCCCAGGTGCCTCGGGTTTTAACGTTGGTCAGCACACGTTTCAGGTCACCGACACCGATCGCGAGTTGCTGCATCTCGCCCAAGCCCTGGTGTACTTTTTCCAAGCGGTCAGACACCTGTTTAAACGATTCACCGAGTCTTTGCTCTAAGGTTGCATGGAGTTTTTCATCAACGGTCTTGCGCATTTCTTCTAGTTTGCTGGCGTTATCGGCCTGCAGCTGTTGGATTTTTTGCTCTAGCGTAGAACGAATTTCGCCCATGCGCAGCGCATTCGATTCAGTCAAGGTCGTCAATGTCTGATTCAGCGTATCGCCAAAACGTTTCAGGCTACTGGCTTGTTCATCACGAGCGGTTTGACTTTGTTGGATCAGCGCCTGGCGCATTTGTTCCAGTTGCTGGGCATTGGTTTCATTGAGCTTCACCAACTGCTGTGAGAAGGCATCGAGCTGCATGTTTTGTAGAGTCGCGACACTAGTTAATTGCGCCGCCAGCGCTTGCTGAAACTGCGTGAAATTCCCGCCCAATTCTTGCCGGGTCGCCTGCGCTGTCGATTGCACTTGCTCGCGCAAGGATCGCTCGGTGCGCTCTTGAGCTTGCTGTTGCTGTTGCTGATTTTGTTGTAAAAAATTTTGCAGATCGCGCAACTGGGTGCTGGCATCTGTGTTGCGACTACGCAGCAACACAATGGCATTGAGTATCACGAGCACGGCAAGTGTGGCGACGATAAGAATTTCTGTCTGGTTCATAGTTAGCTATTATTTTTTGAAAAGGATTTTCTGGGGCCACACACAGGACGTAAAACTACTCCGCTTTATTCCGCATCCAGTCTGCCGTCTGATAAAACGAAGTCATTAAATGCAGTTGCAGCCCCTCTTCAATTCCTACATCCTGCATGGCCCACGCCATGCAACGCAACCACTGATCACGTTCACTGACGCCGATAGAAAAAGACAAGTGCCGGGCACGTAAACGCGGATGACCAAACTGTTCTATGTAAAGATCCGGGCCACCCATCCAGCCGGACAAAAACCAAAATAGCTTATCGCGCGAACCATCAATGGGTGATGGATGCAAAACCCGTATGCCTGAAAACTCGGGTTCCAATTCCATTAAATCATAGAAACGATCCACCATCTCACGCAGTTTTTCAGCACCGCCGATTAACTCGTAGAGATTGGATTTTTCTTCTTCAGTCACTTCTTTCAAAACAATACTCACTTAATGCTTCTCATAAAAATTGTAGCTCAAAAAATTTACGCTTCTCGCAAACTCAACAATGGTGGTTGATTCAGCACGTTACGCAAGCCCAGCCAGCCACCGATCACAGCGCAGATCGCACCAACCAAGAAACCGGCCAACCAGACTATAGGTGAAAACGTCCACTCAAAGTTAAAGCTAAATTTCGCCAATGCCCAACCTATGGCGGATGCGCCACTGGCGGCGAGTACACCAGCCAAACCACCTATCAATAAAAACTCTATCCACTGCGCCTGCGATAACTGCTTGCGCGTTGCACCCAAGGCACGCAACAAAGCCGCTTCCCTCATACGCAGGTCTTGCGAGCCAGCCAGCGCCGCATACAACACCAAGACGCCAGACGCTAAAGTGAACAAGAACAAAAACTCAACTGCAGTGATCACCTGATCCAGTACACCGGTAAGTTGCTTAATCATGGCACCGACATCGACCACCGTTAAATTCGGATAATCTAGTGTCAGTTGATTGACAAATTTCTTGTCTGACTCTGGCGCGCGGAAAGCCGTGATCCAGGTTTGCGGCATATCTGCCATAGCCTTCGGATTGATGACAACAAAGAAATTCACACGCATCGAACCCCAATCCAGTTTACGTATACTGGTCACCGTTGAAGTATTTTTTTGACCGGCGATATCAAAAGTAATGGTGTCGCCGAGCTTGAGATTAAGTGTCTTGGCGATGCCCTCTTCTATCGATGCCTCTGCTTGCGTAGCGCTGGCATCGACATACCATTTGCCCGCAGTAATTTTATTCAAGGCTGGCAGATCGTTCATGGTCGAGAGATTAAATTCACGGTCAACCAGTTGCTTTGCCCGGCCATCAAGAAAACTATCCGCGACTAGGGTTTTGCCATTGATCGCGATGAGTCTGCCGCGTATCATCGGATACAGCGCAGGCTGGGTGAACGTTTGCAGACGCGCTGTGATTTCCGCTTTTTGATCGGGCTGGATATTAATCACGAATTGATTTGGCGCATCAGCCGGCGTCGATTTTTTCCATGCTGCGATTAAGTCACCTCTGACTACGGTTAATAACAACAAGGCCATCAAACCTAATGAAAGCGATACGACTTGTATCACCGTGGCACCTGGCCTACGCTGCAAGGCAGTGATGGCAAAGCGCCAGGCCGAATGATCTATCAGGCCGCGCAAGCGCTTTAAGGATGCCACCGCCAGCCAACCAATAAATGCAAAACCGAGCATGCCAATCAAAAAACCAGCGGCCGTCAAGAGGCCGAGTTTGATATCGCCAGCCTGCCACGGTAACAGACCAACAAACATGCTCAAGCCCAAAGCGTAAGTAGCCAAGGTTAAGGGCTGTGGTGCATCTTGCTCACGCCGTATCACACGGTTATGCGGCACATTGCGCAACTGCAGTATGGGCGGCAGCGCGAAGCCTACCAGCAACAATAATCCGGTAACCAGACCTTGCACGGCGGGCAGAAAGCTGGCGGGTGGCAAATCATTACTGACCAATTTACCCAGCCATTCCAATAAAACATAATGTCCGGCAAAGCCGCACACAACGCCTGCGGCACTTCCTAACAAACCAAGCATCAAGAACTCAATCAGGTACATGCACGTGACCTGGTTTTGCGTCAAGCCCAGACAACGCAACATCGCGCAAGCATCAACATGGCGCAGCATAAAGCGGCGCGCAGCCATGGCCACCGCCACCGCTGCGAGTAAGGCTGAAAGCAAACTGACCAGAGATAAAAACATCTCAGCTCTATCCAAAGTTGCACGCATTTCGGGACGGCCATTTTCTAAAGATTCTAGCCTTACGCCTTTTAGCTGTGCCGACTCGATTTCTTTTTTCAGGCGCAGCTGGAAGGATGCAATGACTTGTGGCGCGCCCGACAACAATAAGCGATACGTCACCCTTGAACCATTTTGTATCAGGTTGGTTGCCGCTAAATTGTTCATGGAGATCATGACGCGCGGCGCAAAATTCATAAATGAGGCACCTCGATCCGGTTCGGCCGCGATCACTTCGGCGATGGAAAACTGCAGGTCACCGAGCTTGATCTGATCACCCATTTTAAGATTCAAAGCCAGCAATAAAGCGGGATCAACCCAGGCTGAGCCGGCTGCAGGAATATCTTTTGTCGGGACTTCTGCGTCACGTTTAAGCAACTTCAGATTGCCACGCAAAGGATAGGAGTCTGTCACAGCCTTGAGCGAGACTAAACGCGACAGCGCATTCTCACCACTGCCAGCGATTGCCATGCTGGGAAACACGACGGTTTCCGCCATGTTCAAGCCGAGCTTTTGCGCCTCGGCGCGCCAAGCCGGATTAACCGGTTGATCCGCGCTGACCAGCAAATCAGCCCCCAGCAATTGATGCGCATCGCGGTTCAGGCCATTGCGCAGACGGTCGACAAAAAAACCTACAGATGACAAAGAAGCGACCGCAATCATCAAGGCGACCAAAAGAAAACGCAATTCGCCAGCACGCCAATCGCGCTGTGTCATCTTTAATGAGAGTGCTAGCATTTTTGCCTTGAGGATTGGTAATTCGGTTTGTTAAACATAAAGCTTATTGATCAACGCACATATATTCGTCATTCTCGCGCGGGCGGGAATCCAGAAGCTATTCCCGTGCAAAGCACGCCAATATTAGCGCTGCGCGTGATCGACGAGCTGGATTCCCGCCTACTCGAAAATGACGAATCAAGTATCCAAAGCCGCAGAAAAATCATTCAGCAAATCCTGCGTATCTTCTATCCCAACCGAGACACGAATCAAAGAATCCGCTATCCCCATCGCGGCACGGCGTTCTGCTCCCATCTCAAAGAAGATGGTGTGCGCCACCGGAATCACAAGGGTGCGGGTATCACCCAGATGCGTGGCATTGATTGCGAGCTTTAGCCGATTCAGGTAATCAAAACAATCAATCGCGGGTTGCAACTCAAAGCTAAACAGCGCTCCATACGCGCGGAATAACTCGCTCGCCAGCGCATGTTGCGGGTGAGATGGCAAGCCGGGGTAATGCACCACCGCAACGCGTGGATCAGCCTCGAGCATTTTCGCCAACGCCATCGCATTCACACATTCACGCTCTAGCCGCAGCGCGATAGTCTCGGCACCAACTGCAATCTGATGCGCAGCGTCGGGGGCCAGCGAAGCGCCAAAATCACGCAATGCTTTAGCACGCACTTGCGCCATGCCTTGCTGCGCTGACGGCTGCTTTCTGAAATTAGCGGCAATATTCGGAAATGCACTCCAGTCATACAAACCAGTGTCGGTAATGGCACCGCCCAGGACATTGCCATGGCCGGCAATCGACTTTGTCAGGGAATTTACCACCAAACCTGCGCCAACTTTTTTCGGACGAAACAGATACGGCGATGTCATCGTGTTATCCACCACATACAAAATTCCGCGCTCGCGACAGAAATCGCCGATGCGTTTAAGGTCGGCAATCTGAGTGCGCGGGTTGGCAATGGTTTCAACAAACACCATGCGCGTAGCCGGAGTGATCGCGGCGGCCACATTCGCGACATCGGTCGCATCGACAAACGCCACATCAACACCCTGCGCCTCCACGGTTTGCCACAGGCTATTGGTATTGCCGAATAAAAATGAAGATGAAACGACCTGATCGCCATTACGCAACAGAGCCTGAAACAAAGCACCAATCGCCGCCATCCCGGTTGCAAAGCAAATGCTGGAAGCACCATCCTCCATCTTGGTGATTTTATCCTCCAAAGCAGATACAGTAGGGTTGCCCTGACGACCATAACGGTAACCAGATTGTTTGCCCTGAAACACAGCAGCAAGATCGCGCGAATCTGTATAGCCAAAAGTGACCGAAGTATGGATAGGTTTATGCGGCGAACCGTGCTCGATGTCTTTTTGACGGTCGCTATGAAGAATGGTCGTGGTAAAGCCGTAAGTTGAGTGTTCGCTCATGATAGAAAAAAGGTGCGTTTGAGAATCTGAGAATGGCAGAAGTTTAACCTAGAAACGCTTCGCCCTTTTAAAGTAAACCCTGTCTGCTCGTATCAAATAACGTAAACTTATCGAGAAAATGCACTCAATCCACGTTGAAATCCATATTCCCACTGCGACTCTATCATTTTCACATAGGCTTCATAGCTCGAAGGCATGCGCAGTTCTATTCGGTTGCGTTGCCAGGCAATTTTTTTCACGATCTGATTTTCTAGTAATGCCCGCTCCATATCCGAGGTGTCAAACCACAGGTCGGCGTGCTGTTGCAGCACATGTTGCAGGCGCTGATTGCCGTTGATGCCTAACACGCTGCGCAGTGCCGGAATCGAGAACAGCTTATCGTAAGGGCCTTTTAACTCCATGATGACCTGCTCGGCCAATTGATTTGCGATCTCTATCGGGAACAGGTCAATCACGCCACCGATGTAGTGGCTGCCCTGATACGAATGGCAGCGAAAGTAAAACATATCCGAAACCGATGCGCGGGCAGCTTGTGCCAGCGGCATAGTCACATCCGTGAGTACGTCCTGAGCGATTGCATTGCCGCCGCCCTCTTCTGCACTCATCGGTGATTGCATGCCAGCGAGTAGAGCCGCAGCACGTGGCGTGCAGAATACTATTTCTGCAAATAATTTACGCGCTCCTCTTAGCTGGCCAAGCTCATGCTCAGTAAATAATAATTTGCCGGCGATGATGGCGACGTCGGTCTCTTCGTTCGCGCAAGAAATTGGTGGCGCAGGCAATTCTGCCGGTATCTCAAATAAATAATCATTGAACAGATCGGGGATTCTATACGCACTTTTTGTGGAAAGCCCGCGCAACAACGCTGCAGTCAGCGCGCGGCCGATGCTCGCCTGCTGGCTCGATCTCATTTGCAGCCAGAATTGATACATGTCTGGCGAACAAATCCAAGCCTTGCGCTGCGCGTCATCCGGAAACGCTTGAATAATGCCCGCGGCAATCGCTCCACCGCAACTCGCCAATAGTAAATCAGGCGTTTTATTTTGCTGCCGCATGGCGGCATAAATACCGAGGTAATAACCAAAGCGAAAGCCACCACCGGCCATTACCATGCATCGCGTATATTTTTTTTCTTGATGCATAAATCAGCTCAAGCGCTTATGCGAAGGGTTTTACTGCAACCAAATTAATCAGCGTTTCTTCCCGCTCAACTGGTGGCACTGCGCCAAA
>JANYFV010000032.1 GCA_025359635.1 Undibacterium sp.
TATCGCAGCCTGTGCATTCGACTACGTAACCGTAACGCAGGCGCACTTTATTGCCTGGGTAGAGGCGGAAGTAGCCCTTGCTTGGTTCTTCCATGAAGTCATCAAATTCTATCCAGAGTTCGCGGCTGATGGGGAATACGCGCAAGCCGCGTTCAGGGAAGTGCGGATGCACTGGTGAGCTGCATTCGACTGTTTCGCCTTCGGGGAAGTTGTCGATGATGAGTTTGAGTGGACGCAAGACGGCTGTGGCGCGTGGTGCTTTGGGGTCTAGGTCTTCGCGCAGGCAGCCTTCTAGTGTGCTGTAGTCTATCCAGCCGTCAGAGCGGGTGACGCCTATGCGTTCGCAGAAAAGCTGTATTGCTTCTGGCGTGTAGCCGCGGCGACGGATGCCGACGATGGTGGGCATGCGTGGGTCGTCCCAGCCGCTGACGATGCCTTGTTCTACCAGTTGGCGCAGTTTGCGTTTGCTGGTGACTACGTAAGTCAGATTCAAGCGTGCGAATTCGTATTGTTGTGGTACCGGTTGTTGGAAGAAACCGCCTTCGGCAGCGCGGGCGATGATCCAATCGTAGAATGGGCGGTGATCTTGGAACTCTAATGTGCAGATCGAGTGCGTGATGTTTTCTATCGCGTCTTCTAGCGGATGTGCGTAGTCGTACATCGGGTAGATGCACCAGTTGTCTCCGGTGCGGTGGTGGTGCGCGTGGCGGATGCGGTAGATGGCCGTATCGCGCATGTTCATATTGGGCGATGCCATATCTATCTTGGCGCGCACTATGTGTTCGCCGCCTTGAAATTCGCCTGCCTTCATGCGGCGCAACAGATCTAGTGATTCTGCAGCAGTGCGATCGCGGAAAGGCGAATTGACGCCGGGTTTGCTGAAGTCGCCACGGTTGGCTGCCATGTCTTCGGCCGATTGGCTATCGACATAGGCGTGGCCTGCGTTGATTAAATATTCAGCAATCGCGTAGAACTTGTCGAAATAGTCGCTGGCAAAGTAGAGGTGATTGCCGGTGGTGCCTTGCCAATCAAAGCCCAGCCATTTGACGCTGTCCATGATGGTATCGACGTATTCCTGATCTTCTTTTTCTGGATTGGTGTCGTCAAAGCGCAAATGGCAGCGGCCGGCGTAATCGCGTGCCAGGCCAAAATTAAGGCAGATGGATTTGGCGTGGCCTATGTGCAAATAACCGTTAGGCTCCGGCGGGAAGCGGGTGATGACGCTGGGCATGCCGTCGCGGGTATGCGTGCCGTCTGCCAGGTCTTTATCGATGATGGTGCGTAGAAAATTGGACGGTGCTGCTGGTGCTGAAGTTGCGTTATTCTTAGTTTCGTTGTTCATGTCGTTGCTCTTTGCAGATTCAATCAGGAAATAGTGAGATGACAAGCATTTTACCGTAGGGTGGCCTTGTCCCGGTACTTCTGTGCAATTGAAATTGCTTTTGCCTCGCATTGCATGCGCTGTAAAGGGCGATTTTTATGTCACTTGTAACAATTAAGAGCGCTATTGGCAGCAATCTTCGGTTTTTTTTGCGGCTGGCTTTGTAAGGATTTACTGTCTGCTTGTACTAAGTATCAGGATCAATTAAAGGAGTCTTCATGAGACAGTTTTCCAGAACACCAACTCTCGCACTGGCCGCATTGGCTATCTCCGTTGCCGGTACACCATTCGCCGCGATGGCCAGCACGTGTAGCAAGGTTAGCCCCGCGCACACCATCGCCTTGCTGGAGCTATATACTTCCGAAGGTTGCGATAGTTGCCCTGCTGCTGATAAATTTGTCAGTAATTTACATAAAACTGCTGCACTTAGTTCAGATCAAGTCATTCCCTTGTCCTTGCATGTGGATTATTGGGATTACATAGGCTGGAAAGACGTTTTCGCTAAACCTATTTTTACCTTGCGCCAGCGTAACTTGGCACAATTGGCTGGCACGCGCAGCGTCTATACGCCCGAAATTTTTATGGCAGGCAAAGAGCTGCGTGACTGGCGTGGCGGCATGGGCAATGCGGTGGCCCGTATTAATGGCCAAGCCGCACAAGCGAACATACAGATTAGTATTGATAAATTGATGGACAATAAATTAGTTTTTTCTTTGCAAGCGAAGAGTGCACAAGGCGGCAATTTACATTTCGCCTTGGTCGAGCAATCGTTGATTAGCAAGATTATGGCCGGTGAAAACCGAGGTGCTACCTTGCAACACGATTACGTTGTGCGTGAGTGGGGTGAGGCAATTGCCCTGACGGCGGCCACACCAAATACGCAGAGCAGGCAGCTCAACGTGCCTGCCAACGCAGTGCATAAAAATCTCTCGCTTGTCGCCTTTGTTCAGTCAGAA
>JANYFV010000050.1 GCA_025359635.1 Undibacterium sp.
CACGGATCAGGCCGTCAGCGCCAGTGAGGCAATGCAAATCAAGGCCGCAGACGAGAAGCCCGCCACCAGCCGTGTGCCGCATCGCTATATGCGTTACGTGTTTGCTGCTTTAGCCAGTATCGCGACCGCGCTTATCGCCACGCCGCTGCTGGACGTTTTTAATCTGGTCAATATTGCGATGTTATTTTTGCTGACCGTGGTGTTGGTAGCGGTACGTTACGGTCGCGGGCCATCGGTAGTTGCCACTGTGGTGGGCGTGCTGGCATTTGATTTCTTTTTTGTTCCGCCAAGATTCTCTTTTGCCGTCAGCGATTTGCAATACATGATGACCTTTGCGGTGATGCTGGTAGTCGGTTTAATTACCGGCCACCTGACCGCGGGTTTGCGCTATCAAGCTAAGGTGGCTTCGCACAGAGAATCGCGCTCGCGTGCCTTGTATGAATTTGCCCGCGATCTCTCCGGCGTTTTGCAAGGCGAGCAAATTTCTGAAACCACGCAAGCCATCATACAACGCGCTTTCCGCGCCAAAGCTACGCTCTTGCTGCCCGATGATGATGGCCGTTTGCAAGCGCCTGTGCCAGCAGTGCCAGGTTTAGATGTCGGTATCGCACAATGGGCTTTTGATCGGGTAGAAACCGCAGGCATAGGTACAGATACGCTACCGGCCAGCAATTTCTTTTACCTGCCCTTGGTCGCGCCTATGCGTACCCGTGGTTTGCTGGCGATACAGCCAGAGAACCGGCGCTGGATATTAATCCCCGAGCAAAGGCAGCAACTCGATACCTTTGCGGCATTAGCCGCCATTGCGCTGGAGCGCGTGCACTACATCGAGGTGGCGCAAGATGCCCTGATCCATATGGAATCTGAACGCCTGCGCAATTCATTACTCGCTGCACTGTCGCATGATTTGCGTACCCCGTTAACGTCCTTGGTGGGCATCTCAGAATCACTGACCATGTCCAAACCGGCGCTCAGTGCGCATCAGCAAGATATGGCGCATGCCCTGTATTGCGAAACCTTACGTATGAGTGCGCTGGTGTCTAATCTGCTCGATATGGCGCGCATACAAAGTGGCGAGGTCAAACTCGATCTGCAATGGCAGCCGTTTGAAGAAGTGGTGGGTAGTGCTATACGCATCAGTGCGGTGCAACTGAAAGAGCATCAGGTACAAACCAAGCTGGCGCACGATTTACCATTGATTAATTTTGATGCGGTGTTGATAGAAAGAGTGCTCTGCAATTTACTGGAAAATGCTGCCAAATATACCCCCGCCGGATCACACATTACTCTCAGTGTTGAAGTCAGCGGCAGCCAGATGAACGTCATGGTGTACGACAATGGGCCGGGCTTGCCAGCGGGGCGCGAAGAAAGCATTTTTGAAAAATTTACCCGTGGTGAGCGCGAGTCATCCAAGCCCGGCGTGGGCTTGGGCCTGGCGATCTGCCGCGCGATTATTGAAGCACACAAGGGCGCGATTAAAGCAGGCTTGTCGCCCGATGGCGGTGCCTGCATAGTTATCGCGTTACCGCTGGGTCTGCCGCCGCCTATGCCCGACATGGATCTGATGAACGCGATGCATCAAGAGACTGACGTAGCAACCAATATATTAGCCAGCACCGGACACACCGGGCAGGAAACAACATGACAAAATCAAGTGCGATAGGTGCGATAGCCGCTAAGGCGGAACATGCCGTAACCACGCCAACTGCCTTACTGGTAGAAGACGAACCGCAAATTCGTCGCTTTGTGCGCAGCGCCCTGGAAGAAGAGGGTTGGCAGGTTTTTGAATCCGGTACGTTGCAGCGCGGTTTGATCGATGCGGGTACGCGCCAGCCAGACCTGATCGTTCTTGACCTGGGTTTGCCAGACGGTGACGGCATAGATTTTATTAAGGATGTGCGCAGATGGTCTGGCGTACCTATTATCGTCTTGTCCGCCAGAGTTAGCGAGGCCGATAAGATCAAGGCGCTGGACGTCGGTGCCGATGATTACCTGACCAAGCCTTTTGGTGTGGGTGAATTGCAGGCCAGAGTACGGGCGACGCTACGACGCCAGCGCCAGCCCGGTATCGACCTCGATGGCATCGTGCAATTCGGCGACGTTAAGGTCGATATGAAAGCCCGCATGGTGACCAAGGCCGGCGTAATGGTACATCTGACGCCTACCGAGTTTCGTTTGCTGAGCGTACTGATCATCAGCGCCGGGCGCGTGGTCACCAACCCGCAACTGCTGCGCGAAGTATGGGGACCATCACATGCAGAAAGTGGCCATTATCTGCGCATCTACATGCGCTATCTGCGACAAAAACTGGAAGACGATCCCACCCAGCCACGTTATCTCCTGACCGAAACCGCAGTAGGTTATCGCTTGCTCTTGCCTAGCTAAATTTGTATCAATATTTAAAAAACCGGCGGCCGTTGTTGCTCGCCGGTGGGGCTTCTGTACGCCTAAAATTTTTATGTGTTTGTTGCTAGCTGCATTTGCTAGTCGCGGCAAACAACAACACCAACCAGAACGACTTAGTCGTTAATTTGAAAGGAAGTAGCATGAAAAAA
>JANYFV010000069.1 GCA_025359635.1 Undibacterium sp.
CGCGGTTACCGATCAGCGGGCGCAGCTCAACCGGGATGCTGCCATGCAGTTCTATCGTTAAATAAGAAATGCAGCGCCGCGCATCGAGCTGATACGGCGCGATGATCGCCTTGGTCGGGCAGACCTCGATACACGAAGTGCATTGCCCGCAATGATTGATGACAGGCGCATCGATAGGCAAAGGAATATCAAGCAAGATCTCGCCCAGGAAAAATAGCGAACCGGCTTCACGATTCAGTAAAAGCGTGTGCTTACCCTTCCAACCCAGGCCAGCTTTTTCGGCTAATGCCACCTCCATGACCGGGGCAGAATCGGTGAATACGCGATAACCGAATTCGCCTATGCTGGCCTGTATCCGCTCGGCCAGTTGTTGCAGGCGATTGCGCAATACCTTGTGATAATCGCGCCCTCTGGCGTAGATTGAAATGACTGCGGTATCTGGCGCATGCGTTTGCTCAGTGTTGCGCCAATCATCGCTGATATTCTCTGGCAGATAATTCATCCGCACAGAAACCACGCGCAACGTACCGGGCACCAGCTCATCCGGGCGCGACCGCTTGCTACCGTGCGCTGCCATATACGCCATTTCACCGTGATAGCCTGCCGCTAGCCAGGCCGCAAATCCGGCTTCTACATGACGCAGATCGACATCGGCAATGCGCACGTCAGCAAAGCCCGCTTCCCTGCCCCAGAGCTTGATTTGTTGAGCTAATTGAACGTAATCGGTCATTACATTGATAATTGCGTTTGCATTTTGAAAACCACAACAGGGGCACTGTGTGGTATGTTTTGAAGCTTCATAGATTAAGGCTTTGCAGTAAATGTCACATTATAAAACCATCCTGCCCGACGAAGCCGCGACCCAAGCACTGGGCAAGAGTCTGGCACATTGCCTGGTACCAGGCCTAAACATTTATTTACATGGCGATTTAGGTGCAGGTAAGACCGCACTGACCCGTGCCATCTTGCATGCCGCTGGCCATCAAGGGCATGTGAAGAGCCCGACTTACACCCTGGTCGAACCATATCAGATTACTTTGCAAAAACAACAAATCACGCTGATGCATTTTGATCTGTATCGCATGATTAGCGCAGAAGAATTTCTCGAAGCGGGCTTTCGTGAAGAGTTTAATGAAAAGAATATTTGCATTGTTGAATGGCCAGAAAAGGCCGATAGCATCTTGCCCGAGCCCGATCTGCACATTTTTTTAAGCATCGCAGGTCACGGTCGTAAGGTAGAATTGCAAGCCTTGTCTGCCAAAGGTAATGAATGTCTAGCACTACTCCACTTCGCACCAAATCTATAACAGCAAAGCGCCGCCGCACGTTTCTCAAAGCGGGCAGCACTCTGCTCATTTCCGTACTGATACCCTCGATTGCGCATGCCGCTAAAATATTGGCAGTGCGGGTCTGGCCAGCGGCTGACTACACGCGCGTAACGCTAGAAAATGATATCGAATTAAAAACCAGTCATTTCACTGTGAAAGACCCGGAACGCCTGGTGGTCGACATTGAGGGACTGGAACTCAACACGACATTGAAGGAACTGGTCGCCAAGATTCAGGCAAATGACCCCTACATCAAACAAGTACGGGTAGGGCAAAATAAACCCAACATCGTCAGGCTGGTGTTTGACCTGAAAGAAGAAGTCAATCCGCAGGTGTTTACTTTGCAACCGGTAGGCAATTACAAACACCGGCTGGTCTTCGATCTCTATCCTAGCAATCCACCTGACCCTATTGCGGCGTTGATCGAGAAAGGTGAATGGAGTAAGGACAAGAGCGTCGTGAGCATTAAGCCCGATGTCAAAGCTGAACAAAAAACAGAAACGCATACTGCCCCCAACGCAATCAAGCCAGAGAAAAATCTACCCAAGCCAGGCTCGCTAGAGCGCATGATCACGATTGCGCTCGACCCTGGTCATGGTGGTGAAGACCCTGGTGCGACAGGTCGCGCTGGCAGCAAAGAAAAAGACGTGGTGCTGACCATCGCCAAGCGCCTCAAGGAAAAAATAGAACAACAGCCGAATATGCGCGTAATGCTAACGCGCGATGCCGATTATTTTGTACCGCTCAATGTCCGGGTACAAAAAGCCCGCAATGTGCAGGCGGATTTATTTGTCTCTATCCACGCGGATGCCTTTGTGGAAACCACGGCACGCGGGTCGTCGGTGTTTATACTTTCAGAAAAAGGCGCAAGCTCAAGCGCTGCGCGCTGGCTGGCTAACAAAGAAAATGCCGCCGATCTGATCGGTGGTGTGAATATTAGCGTACACGACAAACAGCTCGCAAGTGTATTACTGGATCTCTCCACGACAGCGCAAATCAATGACAGTTTGAAATTAGCAAAAGTCGTCTTAGGCGAAATTGGTGGAATTAATCGTCTGCATAAAGGCGCAGTAGAGCAGGCGGGATTTGCGGTTTTAAAAGCACCGGATATTCCCAGTATTCTGATTGAGACGGCGTTTATTTCTAACCCGGAAGAAGAAGCCAGATTAACTGATGATGGCTATCAAGATGAGATGGCAGATGCGATCATGAAGGGAATTAAAAAATACTTTTCCAGGAATCCGCCGTTGGCGAAAAATAAGCTGGTTTAAGTGTCGCTATTTAACTCCTATGAAAAAGGTCAAAACCTTTCAACACAGAGACACGGAGGCACGGAGAAAATCAAGAGAATAACGGTAGGTTTTTTCTCTGCCTTTGTTTTACCTCCGTGTCTCCGTGTCTCTGTGTTGAAAGGTTTGGCTTTTTACCATTCTTCGTCGAGACTGAATAGCCACAAATTCTCTTCCACCGCCGAGGTGCGGCGAAAGATTTTTCATCAACGATGTAGACAACGGAACACTACGCTTGAGTTAACTAAACCTCAGCATCCGAATCGCAGACAGTGCCGGCCGCAATCCAACGCGCTACCAATCGGCTAAACCCAGTTTGCCAACTGGCAGGCAAAATGAACAAATAACTGGATGGTTGCAACAACATGCCGCAGCGGTAATGCTGCTCAGCGTCTACCCATATCAAGGCGCGGCAAGCACCACGCCATAGCCATAAAAATACCCGGGCGACCGGACAAGGCTCGGCGGCACAACAGACACCGCAACCGTTGCAGGCCTGGCCAGTTAAAGGCTTGGCCGGGGCTTCAACATGTAGCCAAATTAGACGTTGGCTTTTGTTGCCAGGAACGGTCATTTTTTTCCTTCAGGCTTATTTTTTGTACGTGATTAATTACAAAACTCAGATGCCCGTTCACGTCATTCTCGCGTAGGCGAGAATGACGTGAATACTTATTGTCTGAATCTTGAAACTTATCAGGTTTTCTTAAACAATTTCTTAGCCAACTTCCACACTCCGCCAAGCAACACGGGGATCACTGCCGTACCGACACCCACCAGCACAATAATATTAAGATTTTCTTTCATATTGATGTCGATATTCAGGATTGGGATATGAATTTGAATCGTGCCAAAAAAATATCCACACAAGACCACGCTCAACACCCAGAACAAGGCACCAACAACATTGAAGAACTGAAAAGTTTTGTGGGTCATATCAGAAAACCCTGCAATGAAAGGCGCAAAAGTTCTGACCAATGGAATGAAGCGCGCCAGCACTACGGTTTTTCCGCCGTGTCTTTCATAAAATTCATGGGTTTTTCTGAGCGCATTTTGATCTAGCCATTTATGCTCATGCGCCATGATCCTATGCCCTATCGTGCTGCCTATCCAGTAATTGACTGAATTGCCAGAGATCGATGCAATGATCAATAATGCAATCACAAAAGCAAGATTCATCGACCCGGTCGCCGCGAAAGTACCAGCAATAAACAGTAAAGAATCCCCAGGTAAAAATGGAAAAATAACAAAAGCTGTTTCGCAAAAAATAATCGCAAACAAGATCGCATACACCAGCGAGCCGTAGTCTTTTATGACGTGGCCTAGCATTTTATCGACATGTAAAATCATGTCTAACAACTGCATCAAATCCATAAATCTCCTCTTTAGCGGCGCCATCATACACTATCGCAAGAGTTCAATTGCGCACCCGCAGAGCGGTATAATCACGCCATGAATCAATTAACCACGCCCCATCGCGCCATTCAGGCGCTGTCTGATCACCTCATTTCACAGATCGCCGCTGGCGAAGTTGTTGAGCGCCCTTCTGCCGTGGTCAAAGAGCTATTAGAAAACGCTCTGGATGCGGGCGCTAGCAGCATTACGGTTCGCCTCGAAGAAGGCGGCGTCAAGCGCATTGCGATTGGCGATAATGGCCGTGGCATTCCGGTTGATCAATTGACTCTGGCGGTTGAGCGGCACGCTACTTCCAAGATCATCTCGCTGGAAGAATTAGAAAATGTCGCGACCCTGGGTTTTCGCGGTGAAGCACTTGCCTCTATCGCCTCGGTGTCGCTGCTCAGGCTGACCACCCGCACTGCCGATGCCGCGCACGCCTGGCAAATCGAGAATGGCAAAATTACGCCAGCTTCTGGCGCGCAAGGCACTACCGTCGATGTGCAGGATTTGTACTACAACACACCGGCACGCCGCAAGTTTCTTAAATCCGAGCAAACAGAATTTGGCCATTGTGCGGAAGTGGTGAAGCGCATAGCTCTGGCGCGCCCTGATGTATCTTTTTCTTTATCGCACAACGGCAAGACCATCGATCACTGGAATGTCAGCGCCATCGACAAACGCAGCGCCACGATCTTGGGTGAAAATTTTGCCAACGCCCGTCTGCGTGTCGATGAGAGCGCCGGCCCCTTGCGTATGCATGGCTTTATTGGTTTACCGACGGCCTCTAAAGGACGCGCCGATGCGCAATTTTTTTACGTGAATGGCCGCTATGTGCGCGATAAGTTACTCACGCATGCGGTACGCGCAGCGTATCAAGATGTCTTGCATGGCGACCGCTATCCTTCGTATGTGATTGCCCTAGATCTCGACCCTGCCCTGGTGGATGTGAACGTGCATCCGTCCAAAATTGAAGTGCGTTTCCGCGATAGCCGTGCGGTACATCAGTTTGTCTTCCATGCCGTGAATCGCGCCCTGGCGCAAACTTCGGCTACCGCGTTTGGTACGGTACCTGCGCCGGTCACCGCGAATCTGGCAGAAACGAGCAACGCAACGGCCGGCGGAATGCCTTGGGCCAGCGGTGAACAAACCAGTTTTCCCACCCAATTTGCCGTACCGTCGAATACAAGCAATTATCAGAATTATTCACAACTGCAAGATGTCG
>JANYFV010000186.1 GCA_025359635.1 Undibacterium sp.
TGAGCAAGGCTGTGGTGTGCATAATCATACCGATGGCAGTATGACAGGTGGCTATAAGACCTTGATCAACACCGGGCCGGACGGCGGGCAAGAGGTGTATCATTTGCATATGCATATCATGGGTGGCGTCAGACCTTGGCAAGGACAGCGCTAGTCGTTTGTCGTTATTGTGATTAAACGGGAGTGACGTCTCACTAAGGAAAAATGATGGGATTTTTCAGTATTTGGCACTGGTTAATTGTTATGGTGATATTTATTGTTCCGATAATTCCAATTTGGCGTATTGTTTCGAAAGCTGGGTATTCAGGATTTTTCTCACTAATTGCACTTATTCCATTAGTTAATATTATTTTCTTATGGGTGTTTGCTTTTTCTCGATGGCCAAATGAGAAAATACAAATAAAATAGCATTGGTGTGGGCATTTTTTAATTTTTTAAACACAGATTTATAGTTTTATATCGAAGTCTTCCAGAATTTTTGAGGGGTTGAGCATGTAAAACGGTAAATATTTTATAAAGCGTAAAGCTTTAAAGAGGAGCTATCATGGGTTTTGGAAGTCCGTTGCATTGGATCGTTTTGTTGGTGGTCGTTATCTTGATTTTTGGCACTAAAAAATTAGGTAATGTTGGTTCTGATCTTGGTAAAGCAATCAAAGGTTTTAAGGATGGAGTGAAGGGCGAGGAAGAAAAACCTGCTACTCCAACAGCTGCGGCTCCACCTGCTGCAAACCAACAAGTTGTTGATAAATCAGTAGTGGATGTTGAGGTCAAGGAAAAAGCCAAGCAGTAAGCCGCTGGTAGAAAACGACTTATGATAGATTTAGGACTCAGCAAAATGGCGCTGATCGGTGTGATTGCGCTGATCGTTATCGGGCCCAAAGATTTGCCAAAAGTTGCGCGTATGGCGGGCACCTTATTGGGACGCGCACGACGCTATATCAATGAAGTAAAAACGGAAGTTGGTCGAGAAATCGAACTCGATGAATTGCGGAATCTGCAAAAAGAGGTGCAAGATGCAGCGCAAGAAGTTGAGCAGTCAGTCGCGCAAGGTATGTCGCAAACAGAGGATGATTTCAATTCTGCCTGGCGTGGCCATGATACTCATTCCGCTATGACTAGCATGCCATCTGACGATGCCATCGCGATGAAAGCGAAAGACTTTCGGCGCAAAAAACTGGCTCGCACGTCGGCGCTTCCCGCCTGGTACAAAAACCAGAACGGCCATCGTGGACGAGTGATGTCCGGCTCGGCACGCATGGCGCGACACCGTGTAAAACCACAATCAGCTGCGAGTTTTTATTAAATGTCGCAGCGATCACATTTAAATTTCCATTCCAAATTAGGCCTTGCATGACCGACTTTAATCCGCAGGGTGCGACCGATAGTTTTATTTCTCATTTGATTGAGTTGCGCGATCGCCTGGTCAAAGCTTCGATCGGTATTGCGATTGCCTGCGCAGCGCTGTTTTCATGGCCTGGCCCATCTGCAATTTATGATTTTCTGGCACAACCGATGATTGCCTCATTACCGGTCGGTGCGAAGATGATTGCCACCGGAGTGATCTCGCCATTTCTGGTGCCAATGAAAGTGACGCTGTTAGTGGCATTTATGCTCGCACTGCCTTGGGTTCTGTATCAAGTATGGGCGTTTGTTGCACCAGGTTTGTATGCGCATGAAAAAAGGCTGGTCGCGCCTTTAGTTGTCTCATCTTCCATCTTATTTTTATCTGGCGTGGCATTTTGTTATTTTATTGTTTTTAAACGTGTCTTTAAATTCATCAACGAATTTTCTCCTGCCTCAATCACGGTCGCCCCTGATATTGAAAACTATCTCGATTTCATTATGTCGATGTGTCTTGCATTCGGCATGGCATTCGAGGTGCCTATCGTAGTCATTATTTTGGTTAGAATGGGATTGGTATCGGTCGATAAATTTAGAGCCATGCGATCTTACATAGTCGTTGGCGCTTTCGCTATCGCAGCAGTTGTTACGCCACCAGATATCGTCAGCATGCTTTCACTGGCGTTTCCAATGTGGTTTCTGTTTGAACTGGGTTTGATAGTTGCGCCACTATTCGTTAAGGCAACGC
>JANYFV010000097.1 GCA_025359635.1 Undibacterium sp.
CCGGGGTGCGGCGCCAGGTTCCAGCAAATCAACGTCAAATCCCTAATTTCGCGCATCGGGTGTATCGCTAACGCACGGAGCACTGCGACAACGGACCGCCAACCAGATGGCGGATAGACCACCCGTGTAAGCAGCGCCTCAGCATCAGACTGAATCATTTTTTCCGAATGATTTTTGAGCGAAATGATTCGAATATCCGCGCCAAGCCGGATCATTTCGGCAATTTCGCGCACGATGAAGGTCTCGGACCAACAAGGAAATAGGGAGACAAGGTAAATGATACGCAAAGTCGTAGGGGTCTATTAGGTTGATGAGCCCGGCTCGCTGGATACGGTGCGATCAGCTTTCCAGAGATGCGCATTACGATTAGAGAGAAACTCCAGAAAACCAAGGACGACAAACCAATTGAGTGAAAAAAATCCCATGGCCAATTTTACGGGCAGGATTTGTTCCGCACGTTTCCAAAAAAATCCGCAGGCCGCCATTGCGTAGGCTGCAATCTGCATTATTTGCAGCACGACATAAAACAGTCCCTCACCGATAAGAAACGCATTCGAAATGAATGCGCCAGCCAAAGCAACTGGCGCCAACAGGCGCATCAGTTTATGCGAAATGAATTGAAGTGCAATGGGATTACGCCAAGGCAACAGAAATTGTGGGTTTTTGAGAATGAGCTGAAAATTCCCGGCCAAGGTACGAATTTTGCGTGTGCGTTCCTGAGCGGCGAATTGAGATGGACGGTCAAACGCCATCGCCTGCTTTTCAAAAATAACGCGCTTGCCTTGAGTCACTACATTCATTGGTATCAATACGTCGTCAAGCACGGTGTCTACGGGAATTTCGCGAAAATTGCTGCGACGTAGCGCATAGATTGCGCCTGTCACGCCCACAGATGAGTGGATAGCGCTTTCCAATTGACGCACAAATTTTTCATAGCGCCAATAGGCGTCAAGACTCTCGCCGAAATCGGTAATTCCCTCGCGATCAAATACCAGTTGCCCGCTCGCGGCACCAATCTGTGTATCCAAAAAATTATCGACCAAGTTGGACACCGCACATGGATGGAGGACCTGCCGCGCATCCGTAAGTATGAGCACATCTTCATCGCAAGCGGCAACCGCATCGTTCAAGCAGGCGGCCTTGCCGCGACGCTCGTTCATCGCCAACAAAGTCACGAATTCATTGTCATATGATCGGACGATTTTGCATGTATTGTCATTGGAACCGTCGGAGACAACCAGTACTCGCAGGCGATTTCCCGGATAGTCCTGGCCGAGGCAACTTTGGATTTTCTGCTGTATGAACTGCTCACCGTTATAGACCACAATTACAATTGCCACACGTGGTCTATAAATACCACGTGAAATTGGACGCGACACCAATTTCGCCCAAATGAGAAGTAACAACGGGTAACCCAGGAATGTGTAGGTGATCAGCGACAACGAAATAATCAACAAGACGCATGCAATGTTCATCGAGTGTTCTCGGCGGTCTCGCTTTGCCGAAGCAAACTTGCCCGCAAGCGTTCGTAGCTGCGGTTTCCAAGCAATTGTTTGGCCGTTGCCAACAAACGATGGCGCATTTTCAGTTTTGCAATTTCCAAGCGATCCTGGGTAACCCAACGTAGTAACTGCTCATCCGTGGTCGATGCAAGCACCGCAAAGCGAGGAATATTCCAGGGTGATCCGTCGACTTGCCAGAGGCCAACTTGCGAAGAGCAAATTCCGTGGTATCCCAAGCGTTTCGCAATTGCCGGAACACGACTGGTGAGCCTTCCACCTGGTGGCGCAAACAGCGTAACCGAAGTGCCGAGGCGATCTTCAATAGTAGACTTGGAGACCGAGAGTTCATACTCAATGTCGGCTTCGGACAGTTCGTCAAAATAGCGATGGGTGTGACCGTGAGACTGTATTGATATTCCAGCTTTCGCTAAATCGCGCAACACTGCCCAATCCACATAATTGCGTTTACCAACCGTTTCGGGGTTGATAAAAAGATCGGCGCTGCCGTGAGACTCAATGATAGCCATGACCGCTACCGAATTGCTTGCATGACCATCGTCAAACGTCATTGCTACACGATCTGCTGGCATACCACCAGCGAGAATATTCGCCACGCTGCTCG
>JANYFV010000112.1 GCA_025359635.1 Undibacterium sp.
CGGGCGACCTTTTACTTTTTTCATTAACTCGGCATAATCCGACGCAGAGGGCGAATTACCGCCCGCCAATTGTAGCCCCACTTGCTTCAAGAAATTTCTAACTTGGGTCAGTTTTTCTTTAGTCGGGCCGGCATGAATACGATAAGTGCCTGGGTGCTTATACTGGGCCAACAAATCTGCGGCACAAACGTTGGCAGCCAGCATGCACTCCTCAATCAATTTATGCGCGTCATTACGCGTTCTTGGCAAAATTTTCTCTATCTTGCCAGCGGTGTTACAGACGATATATGTTTCTGTTGTTTCAAAATCGATCGCGCCCCTAACATGGCGTGCCTTTAGCAGAGCATGAAAGCATTCATACAAGTGTAATAAGTGCGGTACCAAGGTCAAACGTTTGTTGGCTTCCGGGCCCTTGGTATTACCCAGAATGGCGGCAACTTCGGTATAGGTAAAACGCGCAGCTGAATGAATTACAGCTGGATAAAATTGATAGGCAGTGACATCACCCTGTTCGGTTATCACTAAATCGCACACCAAGGTCAATCGGTCAACATCCGGATTCAAGGAACACAAACCGTTTGACAATTTTTCCGGCAGCATTGGTATCACACGGCGAGGAAAATACACTGAAGTACTGCGCAATAAAGCATCGGCATCTAGCGCATCATTTGGTTTCACGTAATGACTGACGTCCGCAATTGCGACTATTAAACGGTATCCATTACTTCTGCCAATTTTGACTGGCTCACAGTAAACAGCGTCATCAAAATCACGCGCGTCTTCACCGTCTATCGTTACCATCGGGATATCACGTAAATCTACCCGTTCTTCTAAATCGACATCTCTTACTTCACTTGGTAACTTAGCCGCTACTTTTTTTGCCGCTTCGGAGAATTCATGAGGAACGCCAAATTTGCGCACAGCAATTTCAATTTCCATTCCAGGATCATCGATATCACCAAGTATCTCGACTATTTTTCCAACTGCTTGAGCGTATTTGGTAGGTTGCTCAATGAGCGCCACGCTAACAACCTGTCCGGACTTCGCCTTTCCAGGCGAGCCAGCTAACAAAATATCCTGGCTAAATCGATTGTCTTCAGGGGCGATGATCCATACGCCATTTTCATTCAATAAACGACCAATAACATGCGTGTTGGCACGTTCTAAAATCTCTACAATCCCGCCCTCTAACCGCCCCCGTCGATCGGTACCAACGATTCGTGCAGTAACTCGATCACCATGTAAGACGCGTTGCATTTCGCGTTCCGGTAAATACAAGTCTTCGCTGCCATCGTCAGGCGTCAAAAAACCATAACCATCGCGATGACTGCTAACACGTCCAGAAATAAAATTATCATGATTTGCCAGCGTGTAATTGCCAAGCTTATCGAGCTTTAACTGGCCGTCGCGCTCCATTGCGGCCAGGCGCCGAACCAAACCATCAAGCTCGTCAGGTTTGACGCCTAGTTTGCCGGCAATCGTTTCCACAGTCTGTTTGGTCTTGGAAGTACGCAATATGCCGAGAATTTCTTCGCGACTCGGGATGGGATAAGGATGTTTATTCAAAAGTTTAGAGTCTTTTCTATTGTAAATACTGCCAGTCTATATCTCTACACAAACTTATCTTAGTTTACCGGACTGAATGAAAAACACCTAACGTTCCTATCATTTTAAAGCTTATACAAGCCGACTAGTTATTGACATTAGCTGCAAATACTTTATAATCTGACGCTTCGTTGCCCACGTGGCGGAATTGGTAGACGCGCATGGTTCAGGTCCATGTGCCTTCGGGTGTGGGGGTTCGAGTCCCTCCGTGGGCACCAAGCAATTTAATGCCTCATTGATTTTATCAATGAGGCATTTTTATCTCAACTTTACTATTCGTAACTATTAGTAAATAAGTTAGCCCAACACGAATTAGGCTAAGCTTCACCAATTCAAATTTAAGGGAGAAATTTTATTCTCTCCCTTAAATTACTCACCTACTTCACCTTTTTTCAACCAGGCACTGAGTTGATGTGGTCTGATGCTATCAAATTCTTCGAATGGTTGATGAATCCAAGGATTCGTTGATAGGAAATCTAAATAAAAATCTGGCCGTATCGACGAACACTCCTTACACCAAATCACCGCTGACTTGACTTCTGTTACAGCTGGAAAGTGTTCACGTAAATGATGCAGCACCTTTTCCAGAGTAATGCCAGAATCAACCAGATCGTCAACAACCAAAACGCGTCCTTGTAAAGCGCCTTTGGTCATGGAAATATATTTCCCTATGTCCAAGGAGCTTTGCACCGTACCAGCATCTTCCCGGTATGAACTGGTAGATAGGATCGCCAGAGGAACATCAAAAATTCGAGAAAAAATATCTCCTGGACGCAGACCTCCACGAGCAAGACATAAAACCTGATCAAACTTCCAACCTGATTCATGTACTTTTAATGCGAGTCTTTCTATTGAACGATTATAGCTTTCCCAGGAAACCCAAAGATCTTTGTCTGTAGAAATTGGCGTATTCATTTTCTATCTTCTCTACTTAAACGGGTGGCGCAATACTATTGTTTCTTCACGATCTGGGCCGGTAGAAACCATATCGATCGGGACGCCAACCAGCTCTTCAATACGCTTAATGTAATTTCGTGCTGCGACTGGCAATGCCTCCATCGACTTCGCACCAACTGTCGTACCTGTCCAGCCCGGCATCTCTTCATACACAGGAATGCAACGAGCGGCATCTTCTGCGCCGACCGGGAAAATTTCGACAAATTTCCCGTCGATCGTATATCCAGTACATAACTTTAACGACTCAAGACCATCCAGCACATCCAGTTTTGTCAGGCACATACCCGAGACACCGTTGATTTGCACGGAACGCTTGAGCAACGCTGCATCAAACCAGCCACAACGACGCGCACGACCAGTTACCGTGCCAAATTCATGACCAATACTGGACAGATGTTTTCCAACACCGTTTTCGGTTGTCAATTCAGAAGGAAACGGTCCAGAGCCGACACGTGTAGTGTAAGCCTTGGTAATTCCCAAAATGTAATGCAGCATATTCGGGCCAACGCCAGAACCAGCGGCAGCGTTACCAGCGACACAATTGCTCGAAGTAACGAACGGATAAGTACCGTGATCTACGTCTAACAAACTACCCTGCGCACCTTCAAACAAAAGACTCGCGCCATTCTTATGAGCAGCATACAGGGCACTCGATACATCCGCGACCATAGGACGAATTCTTGGCACTAAAGCGAGCGCATCATCGAGTGTTTTTTGAAATTCAACAGCCGGTGCTTTCAGATAATTGGTTAACACAAAGTTGTGATAGTCCAAATTATCTTTTAATTTTTCAGCGAAACGCTCTGGATTAAGTAAATCTGCTACGCGAATTGCGCGGCGCGCAACTTTATCTTCATAGGCTGGACCTATGCCTTTACCGGTCGTGCCAATTTTTGCAGCACCACGAGCGGCCTCGCGGGCTGCATCAAGTGCAGTGTGGTAAGGTAAAATGACTGGACATGCTTCAGAAATTTTTAAGCGAGAAACGACTTCAACACCGTTCGCCTGCAATTTATCAATTTCACGTAATAAATCTGGTACAGATAACACTACTCCATTGCCGATATAGCATGCAGTTCCGGCGCGCATAATCCCCGAAGGAATCAACTGTAAAGCTGTTTTTTGACCACCAATAACTAAAGTATGTCCAGCATTATGTCCGCCTTGAAAACGCACTACACCTTGTGCGTGATCAGTCAGCCAGTCGACTATTTTTCCCTTACCTTCGTCGCCCCACTGAGTTCCAATAACCACGACGTTTTTTGCAATTTTAGTTTGTGACATCACTTAACCTACGTTTTTAAGAATCCATTGGCCATCAACAAATACGACTGCCCTATTGCAGTCAAATTCGTCCTGTTCGCTCTCGTGTCCTGGCAAGCTTTGAATAACAATTTCGCCAGCCCCACGTAACTCATTTATTTTTATCCTCAGGGATTTCTCCTGACTCCACGGAGCAATAATTGCATTTTTTCTCTCTGCTATTGGCATTAACCGAGCCAACTCCCTTAAGTCTAGTGAAAAACCTGTTGCCGGACGAGCCCGCCCAAATGCTTCACCCACATGATCATACCGACCACCACGCGCCACCGCGTTTGGCAATCCAGGCACAAATACATTAAACATCACACCACTGTGATAATGGTAACCGCGAAAATCAGCGAGATCTATCGTGACGTGTGCATTACCTGCCAATTTAACCAAATATTCCAACTCATCTAGTGCTGTTGCTATTCCGCTTAATTGTGGAAGCAATTGTCTAGCGCGCACTATGATTGAAACGTCACCATACAGGTTAGGCAAATCTAACAATGCCTTCCGGACATCCGGATTAAAGTTTCTCGAAATTAATTCTAATGCAGGTAAATCTTTCGATCCTAGTAGTGAAAATAAATCCGCTTCGCATTTTTTTGCTAAAACATCATTCTCCAACAACGCCCGGAAAACGCCAACATGACATAAATCTAAGCGCACCTCAGAAATATTTGCCAGCGCTAATGAAGCGAGTACAAGTTCTTGAATTTCTGCATCCGCCTCAAGCCCTGCGTGGCCATAAATTTCGGCGCCAATCTGTATCGGTTCGCGTGTTGCATGCAAGCCTAAAGGGCGGGTATGCAACACACTGCCGGCATAACAAAGTCGCGTTACTGAAGCCCGATTCAATAAATGCGCATCAATTCGAGCAACTTGTGTCGTCATATCAGCTCTGACACCCATAGTGCGCCCGGATAGCTGATCAACCAATTTAAAGGTGCGTAAATCCATATCCTGCCCCGCACCCGTGAGCAAGGATTCTATGTATTCCAAAAATGGTGGCATGACCAATTCATAACCATACAACCTAAAATTATCAAGTACAACGCGGCGCAACTCTTCTATTTTGCGCGCTTCTGACGGCAAGACATCAGCAATATTTTCAGGTAAAAGCCAATTAGGCATAAATTAATATAGTAAAACCAACTAAAAATGTAAAGCGCTTAAGATTGAACATTAAACACAGCGGACGTAAAAAGACTGCAGCTCAAACGAGTTGCAGTCTTTTCAAGCATTTTACTTCAATACTTGTATTACTTTGACTTAGTTACCGCGCCAACAGCGCCAGAAGCACCAGAAGATTTAAAATATTTGAAAAAATCGGAACTCGGATCAACAATTAGCGTATCGCTCTTTGTTTTAAAGCTTGAACGATATGCTTCAAGGCTACGGTAGAATTTATAAAATTCAGGATTTTGCCCAAAAGCTTGGGCGTAAATTTGTGATGCCTGAGCATCACCTAACCCACGATTTTTCTCTGCTTCGCGATAAGCTTCCGCCAATATAACGGTACGTTGTTTATCTGCATCTGCACGGATTTTTTCTGAATCAGCAAAGCCAGTAGAACGCAATTCATTAGCTACCCTACTGCGCTCTGATTTCATACGGTCATATACTGAGCTATTAATCTGCTCAACATAATCGACGCGCCGCAATCTGACGTCAACGATTTCAACACCAATTTGCTTGGCTTCTTCGGCGACTTTCGTTTGAATCGCTTGCATGACTTTATCGCGTTCACCTGAAATGACGTCGCGCACACTGCGTTTAGTAATTTCATCGTTCAGTGCGGCCTTGACAATTTGCGACATGCGATCACGTGCACGACTTTCATCGCCAATGAAACTCACATAATACAATCGTGGTTCTACGATGCGCCACTTGACATACGTATCGACCAAAATATTCTTTTTCTCGGCAGTAATGAAACGATCTGCTTCCGCCGATTCAATCGTCAAGATGCGTTTATCTAAAAATAAAACATTCTGAAATGGTGACGGCAATTTAAAATTCAAACCAGGTTCACTGATGACAGATTTTACCTGTCCAAAGGCAAAAACAATTGCGTGTGAGCGCTGATCCACTACAAAAACTGTCGAAAAAAATATAAGGATTGCGATCGCGATAAGGATCAATGTAGAGCCTAATTTATTCATTATCTCACCTCACGGTCACGAGAGTCCCTGACATCACGGGTTCGGCCATCTTTACTAAATCGCATTTCCACAGTGGGGATTTGCTCCGGTAACGCTACAACGCTTGCATTTTGAGATACGATACCAACAGGTTTCGCATTTATTGAGGCATCTTGCTGGGAAATGATTTTATCCAAAGGCAAATAAATCATATTATTCCCGCTCTTGGTATCCATCATCAATTTACTTGTATTAGAAAATATCTGTTGCATCGTCTCCAAATACATACGATCACGTGTCACGGCAGGCGCTTTTTGATACTCAACCAAGACCTGCTTAAAACGAGACGCATTTCCTTCTGCATTGGCTACGACTCTAGACTGATATCCTTCTGCTTCCTGTAACAAACGTGATGCTTCACCACGGGCTTTAGGAATAACTTCATTCGCATAAGCCTGGCCTTCATTTTTTTGCCGCTCTTTATCTTGCCCTGCCTTAACAGCGTCATCAAATGCCGCCTGTACTTGTTCTGGTGGTTGAACGCCTTGCATAGTGACATTGGTAATATGGACACCAGCATCGTAATTCGTCAGAATTTTTTGCATCAATGCATTAACATCAAATGCCACTTTTTCTCGTCCCTCATACAAAACGAAATCCATTTTGCTTTTACCTACCACTTCACGAATGGCGGTTTCAGCAACCTGTTTGATCATTTCTTCTTGATCTCGATTGTTGTAAAGCCATTTTGCCGCATCACTTAATTTAAATTGAACGGCAAACTGAATATCAATAATATTTTCATCATCCGTCAGCATCAATGCTTCTTTCGGTTGCTTATTTTTGACGTTGGAGCGATAACCTATTTCAACAGTCCGAACTTGAGAAACATTCACTATCTCATGTGCTTGTATTGGGTAGGGCATGCGCCAATTGAAACCAGGCTTTGCTAAATCGCTGATACCTCGATATTTACCAAATGTGGTAATGACGCCAGTTTGACCTTCTTGCACAATAAAAAACCCACTCGCCATCCAAATGAAAGCGAATACAACTAAGATGATTCCAGCGCCAATTTTTGCACTGGCAGCGTCGGGGGTAAATCCGCCATTACCACCGCCATCGCCAGATCCTTTTTGACCAAGAAGGCGGCTAATGCGTTGATTAAAGTCACGCCATAGCTGATCTAGGTCCGGTGGCCCATCATTAGGTTTTTTACCATCATCGCTATTATTTTTCGAGCCACGCCCCCATTGAGGGTCGTTTAACGAAAGCGTCAAACCGATTCTTTTTAGAAGTGAAGCAAGCATTCTGTGGCTATCCAATGTAATAGTAAATAGGATTAAAACCAATCCTAAATAAATCGCTCATCATTGAGCTCAATTGTTTGTGGAACCTGATTAAATTTCAAGGCATCAAGCTTTGCATACGATGCAATTGCATCCCGCAATAAATCCATTCCAACTCCAGTGCGCCCGCTTACAAAAACCCGTTGGATTTTATCATACTCATTCAACTCCAAACTCGGCTCAAGTCCTGCCAAATCAATTTTATTCCACACCAATAACTGTGGAATCTGATCAGCGCCGATTTCTTTTAAGACGTCATTGACCTGTTGAATTTGATCCAACCGAACGGGGCTGTTTGCATCCACTACATGCAAAAGTAAATCTGCATGTATAGTTTCTTCCAAGGTAGCGCGAAAAGCATCTACTAATTGATGTGGCAGCTCACGAATAAAACCTACCGTATCCGAAATCACTACGCTGCCGGCATCACCTAAATACAGTCGTCTCGACGTTGTATCCAAAGTAGCGAATAATTGATCCGCTGCATAAGCGCCGGCCTTTGTTAGCACGTTAAACAAAGTAGATTTACCTGCATTTGTATAGCCGACCAATGAAACTGAAAAAGTCTTACTTCTTCCTCTAGAACGACGTTGTGTCTCTCTTTGTTTATGCAGCTTCTCCATCTTGATCTTGAGTGCTTTCACTCTATCTCCAAGAAGTCGCCTGTCAGTTTCTAATTGTGTCTCACCTGGTCCGCGTAATCCGATTCCGCCTTTTTGTCTCTCCAAATGTGTCCAACCTCGAATCAAACGCGTGGCCAAATGTTGCAATTGAGCCAACTCGACTTGAATCTTCCCTTCGTGACTATGCGCGCGTTGTGCAAATATATCGAGAATTAAACTAGTGCGATCAACAACACGAACTTTAAGATGTCGCTCAAGATTGCGCTGTTGTGCGGGTGATAAAGCATGATTGAAGATTGCTATGTCGAGTGTGGCATCACCAATCGCATGCGCAATTTCATCAGCCTTACCACTGCCTACGAATAACGCAGCGTCAGGACTTGAACGTTTGCAAGTAATAGTTATCAGCGGTTTAGCCCCTGCGGACTGCGCCAATAATGATAACTCTTCTATACTTGCAGAAAAATCACCTTTGCCAAAGTCAACACCAACTAAAACAGCACGCATAATATAGCGTTAATTTCCAAAAAATATGCGCTCAAGAATTTACTCGGATTCTGGCTCAGCGTTGATACTAACTGCGCGTGCTGGCACAACAGTAGAAATTGCGTGTTTATATACCATCTGAGTGACTGTATTACGCAAGAGTACGACGTATTGATCAAACGATTCTATATGCCCTTGTAATTTAATACCATTGACCAAATAGATTGAAACGGGAATGTGTTCCTTGCGTAATGCATTCAGAAACGGGTCTTGTAGAAGTTGCCCTTTATTACTCATAACTGCTCCATTGTATTGTTGTGATTAGGAGTTTGGGACACTTTGTAAAAACTCAAGTGTCCAGAAAATTAACAGCGATATAACTGTAATCTATTTTTAATTCTTCTGCATCTACTGTTAAGTAGACTAACTCATAGAAAATTACTTTTCTGTTTTTGCAAATGGGTTTTTACCTGAGCGCATTTCTATACGAAGCGGCGTTCCAACCAATGAAAATGTCTCACGGAAATGTTTCTCCAAATAACGCTTATACACATCGCCAATAGAATCCAAAGCATTACCGTGAATGACAATAATCGGTGGATTTTGTCCACCTTGATGGGCATAGCGCATTTTTGGTCGAATGGAGCCCTTACGCTTCGGTTGCTGATGTTCTACCGCTTCAATCAAGGCTCTGGTCAATTTTGGCGTGGAGAGATTTACCATTGCGGCAGCATAAGCGGCATCAATAGATTTCATCATCGGATCGATCCCTGAAGATTTTAAGGCCGAAACAAAATGGAATTTCGCAAAGGTTAAAAAGTTCAACTTGCGCTCAATGTCCACTTTGATTTCATCTCGTCGATCGCTCTGCAAACCGTCCCATTTATTGACACCTACCACTAGCGCACGTCCAGATTCGAGAATAAAACCTGCTATATGGGCATCTTGCTCAGAAATATCTTGTTGGGCATCGAGTAAGAGCAAAACTACGTTTGCTTCGGAAACCGATTGCAAAGTTTTTACGACTGAAAACTTTTCGATCGCCTCGAAAACTTTACCGCGACGCCGAATACCGGCAGTGTCAATTAACGTGTAATGTTTGCCGTCTCGTTCGAATGGAATTTCAATAGAATCGCGAGTTGTTCCTGGCATATCGAACGCTATCACTCGCTCTTCACCAAGAAGTGTATTCACTAGTGTGGATTTCCCCACATTAGGACGACCAACGATTGCTATTTTAATTCCCCTGACTACGTCGACAGGTTCTTCAACTTCGGGCGGACGTTGGGCAAAAGCGATATTGAGCGACTCTTCAACGAGGTCCGAAACGCCGTCACCATGTGCAGATGAAATAACATATGGATCGCCGAGGCCCAACTCATAAAAATCAGCCGCAACAGATGAGTACCTCATACCCTCAGCTTTATTTACTACTAGCATCACTGAACGACCAGACTTACGCAAAAAATCCGTAATGGTTTTGTCATGCGGTGTAAGACCCTGACGACCATCAACCAAAAAAATAACCACATCGGCTTCAGCAACGGCTTGCTTCGTTTGCTTGGCCATTTCATGCATGATGCCATCTTTGGCAACTGGTTCGAAACCACCTGTATCAATCACCAGGAATGGACGTTCACCAACACGCCCCTCACCATAATGTCTATCCCGGGTTAAGCCTGGAAGATCTGCAACCAGGGCATCACGAGAACGTGTAAGCCGATTGAACAGCGTGGATTTTCCGACATTTGGTCGACCTATAAGTGCAATAACCGGCTTCATTAATATTACTCGGTCGC
>JANYFV010000142.1 GCA_025359635.1 Undibacterium sp.
CGTTGGCAGTGAATGTTAGCCCTAGACAATTTCACCAGGATGATTTTGTCGAGCAGGTGCTTGATGTCATTGCTCGTACCGGTGTCAATCCGAAGCGATTAAAACTCGAACTCACAGAAGGAATGCTGGTATCCAATGTCGAAGATGTTATCGCCAAAATTCTTGCGATAAAAAAACATGGTGTTGAATTTTCATTAGATGATTTTGGTACGGGATTTTCGTCTCTTGCGTATCTAAAAAGGCTACCCTTGGATCAATTAAAGATAGATCAAAGTTTTGTCCGGGATATTCTGATCGACACCAATGATGCCGCCATTGCCAATATGGTGATAGTGCTTGCAGAGAGCCTCGGGCTATCAGTCATTGCGGAAGGTGTTGAAACAGAGGCACATCGAGATTTTCTGGCTAGCCAAGGTTGCTTTGCATACCAAGGATATTTTTTTAGTCGCCCTTTACCTTTAGTGGAGTTCGAGTCGTTTGTGAAAAATGGCTAATTTTTTTCTGAGGCGAATTCGGTTTGTCTTGAAACATTTGGCACGCCATACACCTCATTTATTTTTTTTGCATTACCATTAGATTGCAAACTGTCCACATGATCAAGCAAATGGAGTTTCAACTTTCCGTCATGCCGATGCCCCTTAGTCTCATCTACCGAGGGCACTTGAAAGCTTGCATTGAGTTTCCCATCATTTAATAAACTGAACAGGTCATGAATAGTTCCGGGAAAATGAGCGCTTAAACCCCCGACAGGTTGTGCTGGTTGTTTTGGTGCCTCAGAGACAGTGCTGTCTGAATTATTATTGCCTGAATTATTATTTTTCGAATTAGAAGTGCTTGTTACCACCGAACTTTCGACGATAGACTGATAATGCACTTCTACTTCAAAGTTATAGCGATGCCCGTCAGCTGTCGTAATTTGACCCTTACCCACAAAATCAGAAACATCCTTTAATCCTGTGGAAGCGGCATCACGACTACCGTCTGGACCACTACTATGTTCTACAGCGGCATAAAATTGAGATGATGAAGAAATACTGGAAGAGTCAAAGGAAATTTTCATGCCTGCAGAGTCGCTGCCAAATAGCTGTTGCACAAAACTATTCAGAAAATTTTGTGCCGCATCTACAGTGGCACTGCCCAGTTCACTGGCACGTTTAGACATCTCGATGGCTGCATCCGACAAGGAAACCGTGTCGTCATTTAATAATGTCGAGGTGGACTGATTTTGGGACAATAATGCAGATGTTGCCGCATTATCGGCATAGGCAATTTGTCCAGCATTTTGTGGCAAAAGACAATTACTTCCCAAGGAGGCTAATGCATTCATTTTAAGCTGACAAAATCGATTGATACCTCCACTATCGACAAAAATGCAAAAATCTTGAATGGCTTAATATTTTGCAACAATAGTAATTTCACACATATCTACTTTAACGCAAGTCTCGTACAGCAAGCCATGCGAATGGGCTCAGAGACTGCCGTACTTTGCGCAAGATTTTTTTTCGATTGTCGTAATTTGATTATAAATCCAAAACTTTCTCTATCCGGCGATCAGGAATAATCCACAAAATCACAATTGAAAACATTAAGCCGACAGCAATAAATGGATGGCCATACAGCGAGACTGGAATAGAAATCATATAAGTTAAAAATGACACTTTCCCCTTTATGTCACTTCCTACTGCCTTTGCCAATACAGAGTCATCACCATGAAATTTAATGATCCGCGCCTGCAAAACAACGTAGGCCAAACCACACATTAGCAAATCAAAACCGTATACTGCAACTGGCAAAGAGGTAAAGTGATTCTCACCCATCCAGCCAGTTGTAAAAGGAAGTAAGGAAAGCCAAAATAGTAAATGCAAATTTCCCCACAATATCCCAGCGCTGACATTCTTGGTTGCATGTAACATGTGATGATGATTGTTCCAATAAATACCGACATAAGTAAAGCTTAGTACATAGCTCAAGAACACTGGACCTAGCTGCATCAGATCAACCCAACTATCACCGTGCGGCACCTTCAATTCCAACACCATAATAGTGATGATGATGGCAAAAACACCGTCGCTAAAAGCCTCTAGTCTTCCCTTGCCCATCATTTTTCCTTTTGATCAGAATGTATTGCAAACTGATTTCGATCATCTTGCGAGCGCAAATTTCAACATTAGATAGAGATCGCCTTCTCAAGCAACTACGTCCAGGGCGAACGACCTCAAGAACGTTTGAGTGTAGAGAATTCGAGTCCTTAGTGCAAGTCAGGATCGAGGAAATACACATGCGGTTTTCGCTAAACATTTCGCTAAAACCAAGCACGCGAACGCGCCAGCATCTGAATGCCGTGATCCCTTGATGAGCATTAATGTGTCTGGTGCTAACTATCGTCATACTGCGGCAACGCCTCGTCGCCAGCGCAAACACTGGCATGCCAGCGCGCAAAAAAAGCACCGTAAAACGATTTCAATTTAAGGAACGCCATCATGAGCAACAGTTACGAGAAAAACTTTGGTCTGGATTACGAACAGACTTTGCCAACCTTAGGCGAATCGATGGTTCAAATTTTGCATTTTTTTGGCGCAAAAATAATCTACGGCGTAGGTGGCGATTTTGCCGCAAACATGATTGCGGCACTCAGTACACAATTGAAAATACTCCCAGCAAGTAACGAAATGCACGCTGCATTTTGTGCCTGCGCACAAGCCGAGATAGATGGCATGGGTTTTTGCCTCAGCACCTACACCGTGGGAAGTTTGCCCTGTATGAGCGCTGCGGCACTGGCCAAAACAGAGCGATTACCCGTGGTGTTTTTATCCGGCGCGCCTGGTGAGAACGAAGTTCATCGCAATGCCATACATCATACTGTTCACAATGCGTTCGAATGGTGTGAAGATTACGACGCGGCATTGCGCGCTTTTTCAGCAATTGGTATCCGTGCCGAGCGCCTGCAAGGTGGGCGCAACCGCAGCCAACCAAATATCGCCGCACTGACTTTTTTTGAATTGGTTAAACACGCCTACTTGAACCGTGAACCGATCACATTGAAATACCCCGTGATTTACTCAGTTCCAAAACCCAACCGGTGATCTTGCCAAGGTCAAAAGACGAGTTGCTCAATTTGCCGGTTTTTTTGAGTGGTGCTGAAGCCATCGCAAACACCATCGCGACCAAACTGCAGGGTGCAAAAGCGCCTTTGATGTATATAGGAGAGCAAGTAAAACTCAATAATGCACTGAAAAATAAAATTCTCGATTTCTGTCATGCACACAATATCCCCTTCGTCACGTCGTGGTTCGCCAAAGGCCTGTTTGATGAATATAGCGACCTATGTCTGGGAAGCTATAACGGCGTATTTAGTTCTGCTAAATTACGCGACTATATCGAACACAATATAGATTATGTGCTTGATGTAGGCACCAGTATCTTTGCACAAGATACTGCGTCCGCATTTCATACCAATACGCATTTCATTGAACAATTCAGTAACAAAACAGTGGTGAAAGGTGCGATGCAACATGAACGTGATCTACTGTCCTTATTCGATGTTTTGGCAAGTTTGGATATTCCGCGTCACACTTTTATTGCACAAAATTTTGCCACTAACAGGCCAAACGAAAACGATAAAATTGATTTCCATAACCTGTCGTCTGTCCTAAATCAATTGCAAGAAAATGACCGCCGTTGCTACATTTATCTACCTGAAGTGGGCAACAGTTATTTTGCCAGTTTTGGTCTGCGGGTCCGTGCCAATGCATTGGGTCGTGCCTGGCTGAGCAACCCCTGGTACGCCGCGATGGGAACTAGCTTGCCATATGCACGCGTCGTAGCTGAGCGACTCAAGTCAACTGAACTGGACGCTCGCACTATTCTTATCACGGGCGATGGAGGATTTCACTTTCAACTCAATGAATTGATCCATTTTCAAAAACAGCAATTGCCTCTCATCATCATCTACATGCGCAACAATATTTTTCACTTGGGTAAGAGCGGCGATGGCGAAATTTATCATTGCTCAGATAGCCAATTTGACGTGCAATTACTAGTTCTGGCCTATGGTGGCAAGGGCAGTATCTGCCACACTGTAGGTCAATTCATCGAAGTTTTTAATGCGGCGATAGAGGCGAATCAGGGCATCTATCTCATTGAGATTCCATGCCATACCGCGGAACAATTTCAATGTCGCGAAATAAAATTACTTAACTTATACATTAATGCCCGCAACGGCAATCCAGAAGCAACGCTAGATTGGGCGAAGTTGGTTCAAAATTAAACCTGTTTGGCGTGGTGTCGAACAATAAAGAAGAACGAAGAGCAATAACAACTGATGTGGCAAAAATCATACGAGTCTAAAGCTGTCACCCAATTAGATTAAAAACTTGTAGCTATTCAGTTCCAATGAATAAAGGTAAAAAACCACACCTTTCAACACAGAGACACAGAAGCTCAGAGGTAAAACAAAGGCAGAGAGAAAAATCTACCGTTTTTCTCTTGTTTTTCTCTGTGTCTCTGTGTTGAGGGGTTTTGAGTTTTCCCATAGGGACTGAATAGTCACAAAAACTTTACCGTTAGGACTATACTTTTCTGAATCAAAGATTACTTTAAGGACTAGCAATGCGCACAATTGGCTCACAGTTATTGTCTATCGGTTTTGCCTTATCTGTTAGCGCAAACGTAATGGCCGAAACCTTACGAATTGGCACTTGGGATCATGAAGCCAAAGGTGCTCTTACAGTGATCAGCGAAACAATATTGACGCAGGCTTACGCTGAATTGAATCAACCCGTTGAATTCATTGAATTGCCCGTGCGGCGTGCCTTGGATATGCTACTAAAGGGCCAGTTGGATGGAAATTTTTATCGCGTTGCAGAAATAGCACAGCAGTACCCTATGCTATTCAGAGTAGAGACGCCGCTCAATATAGTCGAGGTTCGGATGTATAGAAACAATCCGGCTATACACCCAAAAAACTGGGCGCAGCTTCAACATTTAAAAGTGGGTTATTTGCGCGGAACGCTAATGATAGAGCACCAACTTAACAGCGCTATCGTACGGGTAGAAGCTGGTACGCAAGACGAAATTTTTAAATTACTCAGCCGAGGTGTTGTCGATATTGTGTTGGTAGTTGAACCTACGCAATGCCCACCTTCGTCAACTGCCGTCGCGGCAAAATTAGAACGGCTAGATGAGGTGTTAGTTTCTGTGCCGCTTTATCACTATCTCGCAGAACGCCACCGTGAAATCGGTATCCGCTTAAACACTGTACTCAAGCGCATGCACAATAGTGGCGAACTGCAAAAAATCAGACTGAAGATCATGAAAGATGCTCTTTAAATTGTTTTCGCTTTCTAGGGCTTACTTAGTATCTAAGTCTGAGGAAGATGCGAAATTAATCGTCATCCCCGTTTACTTTAGGGGACCCAGTTTTCAAACTACTTGATGCTACGCACGACAAATAGGTCGTTTCTCGAATTCCCCAATTTCCCCCTCGCGAGGACGACGAAATCGAATAAATCCGCGCTTCCTTAAGATCTTATTTTTCCAGCTTTTCGTTTCGGCTGTTGAGCTGGCTCCAGCACTAGCGCTCCTCTAACCTCAAAGCGTATCTGATCCAGTACTTTTCCTTGATGATCGACCAACTGCAACAAATGCTTGCCTGGCCAGGGCATCCAATCGATGTTCAGTGCGCTTTGATTGACTTTGCTAGGTTTGCTGGGGGCTTTACCATCAAGAAGCCATGCAGCTTGTTTGACGCCTTGTGCGGCAAAGCGTATGCGCTGGCGCTCTGGCGGAATGTCCGGATCAATGGCAACCAACATGCCAGCCGTGGGGTAACGGATAACCGGCCGTATCTGATCAGGCTTGGCGATGCTGATGTGTTTTTGCTCGGTGCCAGGCAAAAAATATTCTGTTCGTGGTGCTTCGAGTTGACCTTCATACTCTATTGCTTGTGTGACGATGCCCGTTGGCGCGACGTTTGGGCTGATGTGCTGCTCGGCCGATTTAGTCGCAACTTTTTGCGCAACCTTATGTTGATACAGATACTGCATCACCTCTTGCCAGATCGGCGCGGCACCGGTCACACCCGAGACATCCCACATAGGTGCACCAGACGCATTACCGACCCAAACACCGACCGTGTAACGATCTGAATAACCGACACACCAGTTGTCGCGCATGTCTTTGGAGGTGCCAGTTTTTACCGCTGACCAGATGCGCGTAGATAAGGCGTTTTCTAACCCAAAGGTGACTGCTCGAGCGGCACGGTCGGACAAGATATCGCTGATGATATAGGCCGCGGCCGGGTCCATTACCTTTGCCTGTGCTAATGAAATAGGATCTTTATCGCTACTGCGTACGGCGGCAAATTGACCTTGGTTAGCCAGTGTGCGGTAGGCATTGCTCAGAGCCAGCAGGCTAACATCAGCACTACCTAAAGCCAGGCTGAAGCCGTAATAATCACCCGACTCGCGCAAGCCAAAACCAAGCTGTTGCAGGCGCTGAAAAAACAATTCTGGTGTAACTGTGACCAAGGTGCGTACGGCAGGGATATTTAACGATGAACCCAGCGCAGTACGCACACTGACCAAACCTTTAAAATGCTTGTCGTAGTTTTGCGGAATATACAGGCCAGATGAAGTGGGCAAATTGATGGCAGTATCATCCAATATTGAGGCCGCTGTAAGCCATCTTTTCTCTATCGCCAATTCGTATAAAAACGGCTTCAAAGTCGAACCAGCCTGGCGTAAAGCAAGCACGCCATCAACTTGATTGGCATCAGATAATGCACCGCTAGAGCCCACCCAGGCCAATACATCGCCACTTTGGTTATCGATCACTAACACCGCACCATCTTCGATATTACGATCAACTAATGCCGACAGTTGGCGCACCAGCGCATCGCGGGCAAATTCTTGGGTGCTGGCATCTAACGTCGAGCGAATAGCCAAGGCGTTTTTATTTACGGCAAATAATTTACGTGCCAGATGCGGTGCTAATTGCGGGCCACTGATGGTTCTGGCTACATCCGATTTTGCCGTTAAGCGGGCGAAATATTGGGTAGTCTGCCCCGCCAGATTGGCACAAAACTGAGGCAAAGCCTGTTCTTTTAAAGTAGTGCAAGCACGCTCTGCGACTTTGGCGATACTGGCGTTCGGGCCACGTATCAGCGCCACCGCAATCGCCGATTCAATTTTATCCAAGCCGCTAGGGTGCTTATCAAACATCACCCGCGACAAGGCATGCACACCAACCAACTCGCCCTTAAACGCCACCAAATTGAGATAGGCTTCAAGTATCTGATCCTTGCGCCAGCTGTGCTCTAACCACTTTGCCACCAATGCTTGAGTAATTTTTTGCCCAGCACTACGCGCTGTCGATTTGCGTCGTAAATCTTCTTCCAGTAATCCTGCTAATTGCATGGTGATGGTAGAGGCGCCACGAGTTTTTTTATTCCACAAATTACCCCAGGCTGCACCCGCCACCGCATTCCAATCCACCCCGCCGTGTTGATAAAAACGCTTATCTTCAGATGTAATCAAGGCCGTGCGCAGCGCCGGCGAAACATCTTCCAACTTCACCCAAGCCAATTTGCGCTCTTTGGGGTTGATACGCAGTTGATGAATTGCGACGCCATTGCGGTCGGTCAAGATGGCATCGGAAGAAAGAAAATTTTTCTGAACTTCTTTGAAACTAGGTATGGCTTGCGCGCTGTTGTGGCAACTCAGAAAAAAAACGATAAATAGGAATCGGATGTGCATGAAAAGTGTGTAATGAGTTTATTTTTCTAAAATTTTATTGCTTGGGCACGATAAGCAGTAAGGCCGAGTCCACCCTACGCGGGTATTTGGGGGTAAACGGTAGCACCTGAGCGGTAACCAGTCAATTTTACGATATTCAAAAAAAGTGATACTCTGGTGTTACTTTTAAAAAGGTAAGGACCATGACAACCACTTCATTAAAACTCTCGGATGATCTTAAGCAAAGGGCAGCGGCAGTCGCTCAGGATCTTGGCATGACGCCTCATGCGTTTATGGTGGATGCGATTCGCAAAGCATCGGATGCTGCTGA
>JANYFV010000148.1 GCA_025359635.1 Undibacterium sp.
TGCGGTGCGGTGGACATGCCAGGTTCAGAAATTTGCAGTAATGCCATGATGTTATTGTTGTGAAATGATTTAGAAATGGAATTACTGTGCGACCTACATTTGTTCTTCTAGTGCTGCAATATCGGCGGTGAACTTTTCTAAGAACATGCAGGCGCGGATTTGTTGTGCGGCCATGAGGTAATTGCCCATGTCTAGCGACCTTCCTACCTCCGCTAAATGGGCTTTAAATTCAAGGCGCAATTGCGCTTCCAAGCTCCCCATTGCCGCCAGATTTTTTGCCAGACGCGCCTCATCGAAATCCTCTCGCCATTCGATCTGCTGCATTAAAAATGCCGAAGGCATGCTGGTATTGGATTCTGTCTGTAAATCGACGCCATGCAACTCGCACAGATAAGTGGCTCGCTTGAGTGGTTTTTTGAGCGTCTGATAGGCTTCGTTAGCGCGGGTAGACCATTGCATCGCAACGCGTTTTTCGGCGTCGCTTGCCTGGACAAATTTATCTGGGTGAACCTTGGATTGTACCTCGCGATAGGCGGCATCAAGCTTGGCCAGATCCAAGCCAAATTGCGGCTCTAAATGAAATAACTCAAAATGATTTTGCATTGCCTATGAAATTCTAAAACTTTCGCCACAGCCGCATTCATCTTTAACGTTGGGATTATAGAATTTAAAGCCTTCATTCAACCCTTCACGGGCAAAATCTAACTCTGTGCCATCGATGTAGGGCAAGCTTTTTGGATCGACAAACACTTTGACGCCATGCGATTCGAATACTTGGTCATCGCTGCCAATCTCATCGACATATTCCAACTTATACGCCATGCCTGAACAGCCGGTAGTGCGAACGCCAAAGCGCAGGCCTATGCCTTTGCCCCGACGTTCCATATAACGGGTGACATGCTTCGCTGCTTTTTCAGTCAGTGTGATTGTCATCTTAATTCCAATACGTCCTAAAATTAATTGCTAATATTAATTGCTCAGTTCAGCGCTATGCTTGGTTTTGTAATCAAGCACTGCCGCTTTAATTGCATCTTCTGCCAAAATTGAACAGTGAATTTTTACTGGCGGCAAAGCCAGTTCTTCGGCGATTTGCGTATTCTTGATAGCCATTGCCTGATCCAGAGTTTTACCCTTGACCCATTCGGTCACCAAAGAAGAAGAGGCAATCGCAGAGCCGCAGCCATAGGTCTTGAACTTGGCATCTTCAATGATACCGTCGGCACCGACTTTGATCTGCAACTTCATCACATCGCCACATGCTGGTGCGCCGACCATGCCGGTGCCGATAGTGTCATCACCTTTGTCGAAAGCGCCGACATTGCGTGGATTTTCGTAGTGATCCAACACTTTTTCTGAGTAAGCCATTTTGATGCTCCTTGCGATTCTGTCGATAAATTAGTTAATGTGCTGCCCATTGGATAGATGCGATATCTATGCCGTCTTTAAACATGTCCCAAAGTGGCGACAACTCGCGTAATTTTTCTACTTTGGTTTTAAGTAGATTGATCGTGAAATCAATATCTTCTTCGGTCGTGAAGCGACCGATAGTAAAACGGATCGAGCTGTGCGCCAGCTCATCACTGCGGCCTAAGGCGCGCAATACGTAAGATGGTTCCAGACTGGCCGAGGTACAGGCGGAGCCTGACGAGACGGCGATGTCTTTAATCGCCATGATCAAGGATTCACCTTCGACGTAATTGAAGCTGACATTCAGGTTATGCGGAACACGATGTTCCATATCACCATTGATATAAGTTTCTTCGATTTCTTTCAGGCCATTGGCGAGACGGTCGCGCATCGTTCTGATGTGGACTAATTCGCTTTCCATCTCTTCCTTGGCAAGACGAAAGGCTTCGCCCATGCCAGCGATTTGATGCGGCGGCAATGTGCCGGAACGCAGGCCGCGCTCGTGACCGCCACCATGCATTTGTGCTTCAATCCGTACCCGTGGCTTGCGCCGGATATATAAGGCACCGATACCTTTAGGACCGTAAGATTTATGCGCTGAGAACGACACTAGATCAACCTTGGTGTTTTCTAAATCGATCGTCACTTTGCCGGTAGCCTGTGCCGCATCGGAATGAAAAATGATGCCTTTTTCGCGGCACAATTCACCAATTTTAGCGATAGGCTGAATCACACCGATTTCATTATTGACCCACATCACTGACACCAGAATTGTGTCAGGACGGATGGCCTCTTTTAACTGCTCTAAGGTGATCAAACCATTATCTTGTGGTTGCAGATAAGTTGCCTCGAAGCCTTGACGTTCCAGTTCACGCACGGTATCAAGCACGGCCTTGTGCTCGGTTTTTACCGTGATGATGTGCTTGCCTTTGGATTTGTAAAATTGCGCAGCACCTTTCAGCGCCAGATTGTTGCTTTCTGTGGCGCCTGAAGTCCAGATGATTTCGCGCGGATCGGCGTTCACCAATGCAGCAACTTGCTCACGCGCTTCTTCTACGGCTTTTTCTGCATCCCAACCATACATGTGGCTACGCGATGCAGGATTGCCGAATTGCGCCCGCAAAAACGGGATCATTTTATCGGCGACACGTGGATCAACTGGCGTAGTCGCCGAATAGTCCATGTAAATAGGGAAGTGCGGTGACTTTAAGGTGTCAAGCAGGCTTTTTTCCAAAGGGGCGTTCATTATTCAAGACTCCAAATATTCAAGATGCAGTGTGGCCAACATGCGAGTGATGCATGATGACGACGTGTTTTTCCGAGGTTTTCTGTTTTTGCTGGTTGACCAGGTCTTGTAGCGAGACCGAATCGAGATAATCAACCATTTTTGCATTCAAATTGGCCCACAAATCATGCGTCATGCAATGAATGCCATTTTCGTGATCGCTGCCATGGCAATTGCCTTTGCTGCCGCACTGGGTGGCATCAAGTTCTTCATCTACTGCGATGACGATATCGGCGACCGTGACGTTTTGTGCTGTGCGTGCAAGGTGATATCCCCCGCCGGGGCCACGAACCGATTCAACGATTTCATGGCGACGCAGTTTGCCAAATAACTGTTCTAAATAGGACAAGGAAATATCTTGACGCTGACTGATGCCAGCCAAAGTCACAGGTCCTTTATCTTGGCGCAAGGCCAGATCTATCATAGCCGTCACAGCAAAACGGCCTTTTGTTGTCAGTCGCATAAGCGAACTACTCCACGCATTAAAATCAAAATCAGCAGGAAGAGAGAATCTAATCCCGAGTGATTTACTCAAGTATAGCAAACTTGAGTAATTTTGTCAGGAATGGGCTGCGGTTAGGATGGGAGAGCGTGCCGCTAAGAATGGTGCAGACGATATTTTACCTGAGCTTTACTTACTTTGCTTTCGCCAGTAAGTGCGCTTTACGCTCAGCGGTGTAGTTCCACCACGGCATCGCTGGTGCACCTTCCATGTAGCGAATCGCAGAAATAAACACGTCGTAGACACAAGGGTCGTGGCGCACGCCAGTTACCAGGCATAACTCGTCATACAAATCATAGGGATCACGTCCGATGAGTTCCTGCGGAAGACGTATTTCTAACAGGGCAAAATCAGCCACGCAAGCCTTCCCTACATTGGGTATTTCTAGCAACGATTTGATTTGTGCACGCGGAATTTCTGGTTTCATCAAAAAATTTCCTCACAGTTAGTCATGCATGAAAAGTGAATATTAGCCCCTCGATACTACTTGTAAGCCTGCTTTGTTTGCCCTATTTTCGCTATTTTATAGGGAAAATCCTTGTCGCTTGCTACAATACGCGGTTCGCTCAACCCATTTTTTTAGCTGCCTCACATCATGATTGATATCCAACTCCTCCGCAAAGACATAGATAACGTAGCTGCCAGATTGGCGACGCGCAAGTTTCAACTTGATGTGTCCGGTTTTAACGCGTTTGAAGGCGAGCGTAAACAAATTCAAATCAGAACTGAAGAATTGCAAGCCAAGCGCAATAGCCTGTCCAAACAAATTGGCATGTTAAAAGGCAAAGGCGAAGATGCTTCCGCGCAGATGGCAGAAGTCGGCAGCATTGCAGATGAGCTCAAAGCCTCCGAAGTACGTCTGGGCGAAGTGCAAG
>JANYFV010000161.1 GCA_025359635.1 Undibacterium sp.
CGGAGATACAGTCAGAGCCAGACGAATCATGGCGCTTGATCGGTTTGTCTATGGTCTGGTATGCGCTGGGCGACAAAATAAAATCTAATTCTGCACTGAACGAATTAATTAAAAAATATGAAAAAGAAGCGGCTTACAACATCGCCTATGTCTACGCTTATCGTGGCGAAGCTGATCGCGCTTTTGAATGGTTGAACAAGGCGGTGAGCTACCAGGATGCAGGCTTGAGTGTGATCATCCGGCAAGCCCAGCTCGCCAATGTTCGCAACGATCCACGCTGGTTACCATTTTTAAGCAAGATAGGTAAAGCGCCTGAGCAAATTGCAGCCATTAAATTTGATGTGAAATTGCCATTGCGCCGAGACTAGGCGGTGACATTCACTTCGCCCAAGTCCAGTCACTTGCGTCACTCTTGCAAGATCCGCCGGCACCAGTCCAGGCTCTGCCATGAACAATTTCCCCGGTCGCGGCACCAGTCGGTTCTCCATCTTTCAAGGCAAATTTCCCGTTGACGATCACGTGGGCTACACCCGTGGCCAGCTGTTGTGGCTGGGCGAATGTGGCGTGATCCTGGATGCTTTCTGGGTCAAACACCACTACATCGGCGTACGCGCCGATCTTGAGTTGGCCTCGGTCCTTGAGCGATAAATTCGCGGCTGGCAGCGCGCTGAGTTTGCGTACGGCTTCCTGCACGCTGAGTGCTTTATCTTTGCGTACGTATTGGGCGAATATTCTGGCGAAGTTGCCATAGGTGCGAGGATGGTCGGATGATTGCAAAAATACGCCTTCAGGTGCCGGACCTGCACCATCCGAACCAAAACTTAGCCAAGGCAATGCGACCTGACGACGCACGTTTTTTTCGTCCATCAAAAAGTAGGCAATTTCTACGCGCGAGCCGTCTTCGATCACTAAATCTATCGCGGCATCTTCAGGGCTAACGCCACGCAGTCTGGCAACTTCAGCCAAACTTTTTCCGGTGAGAGGCTTGAGTTTGTCGGTCTTGAAGCCGAGCAGTATCGTTCCTTCAGCACCCGCACCGCCGTATAAGTTTTCCCAATCTTTGGGATGTGGATTGCGCATTTCTGCAATCACTTTGGCGCGTGTCTCAGGGTCTTTCAGGCGTTTGATCCATGCCTCTAGTCCACCATCTTGCACCCATGAAGGCATGGCGGCATCCAGACCGGTGGCGCCAGCGGTGTAGGTATACATATCGGCCGTGATGCGGGTGCCTTGCGCGCGGGCTTGTTCGATTTTTTGGATGATGCCGTCGATCTTGTGCCAGTTGTCTTTACCGGCAAATTTCAAATGATAAATTTCTGCCGGTGCGCCGCTGGCTTTAGCGATGGCTATAGTTTCATCGACTGCCGCTTCTATCCTATCGCCTTCGCTGCGCATGTGGGCGGTGTAGATGCCGCCACAACTCGCCGATTCTTGCGCTAGTGCGATCAACTCGGGTGTTTTAGCAAAAGTGTTAGGGACATAGATTAATGCCGTGGTCACGCCTAGTGCGCCCTCTTCCATGGCCTGCCGTACCAGTTGGCGCATCTGCTTAAGTTGCTCAGCTGTTGGCTCGACATTGGTCGTGCCTAGCACATGCGCACGCACGGTGCCAGCGCCGACGAAGGATGCGAGGTTAGGTCCCAGCCCCTTTTTTTCTACTGTAGCAAGGTACTCGCCCAACGTAGTCCAGCTCACCGGATACTTGATATCGCCCTGCATTGCGGCTAACTCAATTTTCATTTGTGGCGAGAGCGGCCCCATAGAATCTTCACCCAACACTTCCAATGTCACACCTTGCTTAAGGTCGCTTAGAGCACGGCCATCGACAAATAAAGATTCTTCTACGTGCGAAAGCATATTGATAAAACCGGGCGAGATTGCCTTGCCCTTGACGTCGATGACAGTCTTGGCTATTCGTTTGCTCTTTGGCCCCACATATACTATGCGCTCGCCGAGTATGGCAATATCTCCACGATAAGGCTTGGCACCGCTGCCGTCATAAATCATGCCATTGCTCAGGACTAAATCTGCATCATAGTTTGATGCGGTTTTTTGCGCATAGCAATCAGCGCCGCCCATCATCGAAGAGGCAAAGGAAATGGCCAGCAATGCCAATGTAATTTTGGATAATTTCATCTGCGCCTTTGATAGAGGATATTTATTTAACGTTTTTCTTTAAACGCCGCAAACAACAAACTTGCCGCCACAATCGTGACCACGCCGACAACTACCCAACGCACGGAATCTAACGGCAATGACTTCACCAAAAATGCCGCAAGTAAAACCGCCGGCACTCCGCCTAACGCCAGGCCTAATGCTGCGGATGCCGAGTACTTCTTGTTTTGACAAAAACGCATACTACTAATCGGCATTAAAAATGCGCACGAGCCCATCATGATAGGAAATGCAGCAAGCGGGCTCATGCCCAATAAACTCACCATGATCATGCACGGTGCATACAGGCCTATGCCTAAGGGCATGAGTAAGCCCAGAACAAAATTGCCGGCAACACCAAACCACCATTTCCAGCCGATTAAACCGAGGGCATCTTCACCTGCGGGAAGGACCTTGAGCAAAGATAACAACATGATCGTCGCCGCAATCAGTAATGCCATGCCCATGCCTAGCCGGATCTGAAAGCGCGGCAAGCGCCCGGCTACGCCTGCACCCATCCATGCACCGATGCCGGCGCTCAGGATCATCGGTAACAGTGTATCGGTTGCCACCGGAACCAGCTGGATAAAGATCAAAGCTTGGGCAATGGTTGGCAGGGTATGGCCGACATTGAGGGTGCCCGGCAACAGTTCATCAGGAACGATGCGCCCCATACGAAAAAACGCCGTGGTCGGGGCGAAGGAACCTATTCCCAGAGTGTCAAAAAAATCTGTCACCGCGCCTATCAGTAATTCAATAGGATTGGGGTATTTGCGGGTGCCGGGCTGTGGATGCTGACTGCGTAAATTCCACATCCAATAAGTAAAAAATACCAAGGCAAGCACGGAAAATAACATTAGCAAAGGCAATGTGACATCAAACTCCTTGGTCGCACATCCACTTAATACAAGCAATATCAGTAATCCAAAACGCTGTTTCATGGTGATCCTTTTCGTCGAATGCTACGTATATCGTTAATATATTAAGACAGATTAGAATGCAAAAATGCGCTCAGGGCAAGCGCATTTTGAATTCAGGTATTTCTAAATCACTAGGAAAAATGTAGCAAGGGGTGGTAATTTATTTGCTGTGTAGTCCTTCAAATACTTCTGATAAAAAGTGAGAAAAAATGCGACGTCGCCGTTTTTTACAAATCTCTGGAGCGGCCCTGGCTGGTACTATCGGCGGCTGCGGTGGGGGCTCAAGTAGTAATGTGTCTACTGGTGTTAGTCCTGTCGTTAGCCCTGTTGTGCCTACCCCGACAGGACTTGATTGGAAGCCACTCATCAATGGTATGCAAGGTCAGGTGATACTTCCCGCAAATGCCAGCTATGCGCAAAGCGCACTGGTATTTAATGCCCGTTACAACAACGCTACCCCGGCCGCTATCGTGCGTTGCAATAGCCCCGCCGACGTCAGCACGGCACTGGCTTTTGCCAGCAAAAATAGTGTGGTAATTACCCCACGTTGTGGCGGCCACAGCTTTGCCGGTTATTCAACCGGTAGCGGGATGGTGCTTGATGTCGGCCCGATGAATTCGGTGCAGCTTAATAGTAATGGCACGGCCACCATCGGGGCCGGAGCCAAATTGGCTGACGTGTATAGCCAGCTCATTCCCAAAGGTGCCTGCATTCCATCGGGTACCTGTTTATCGGTGGGTATATCCGGTGTCACCATGGGTGGAGGGATCGGAATTTTAGACCGGCAATATGGACTCACTTGCGACAATCTGGTGGCGGCGCAGATCGTAACTGCCGATGGCAAAGTGTTGCAGGTCGATACGGAGCATGAGCCAGATCTGTTCTGGGCATTGCGCGGCGGCGGTGGCGGCAATTTTGGTATCGTCACCTCGTTCACTTTCAATACCCATGCTACCCAGGATCTCACGACCTTCAATGCCAGCTTTCGCTATGAAGATGCGATGAAAGTTTTTCTAGCCTGGCAGGCATGGCCAGCAAGTTTGCCAGACAGCATTTGGGCGCAGCTCAACTTCACATTTTTTAATCCCACAGCCACTCCTTCAGTGAGTATCTTTGGCTGTTGCATTGGTACCCAGGCAGACTTGGCGCCGCATTGGACTGCCTTGTTGAGCGCGATAGGCGTGAGCCCTCTCAGCACTCAAGTCACCACCTCGCCTTATCTTGATGTCGCGATGGGATTTTGCTCTGGCCGGTCGGTATCGCAATGCCATTTTATAGGCCAGACGCCTGACGCCACAATACAGCCGTATGGTTTCGCGTCGAGTTCTGATTTTTTTGATGCGCCACTTCCGGCAGCGGGAATACAGGCCATGCTAGACGGTATCAACAATGCGCGCTCGAGTGGAATCGCCGGGCAAATTTTACTCGACTTAATGGGCGGCGCACTTGCCCGCGTGGCACCGGACGCAACCGCCTTCGTGCACAGAAAAGCGCTATTTAGCGTCGAATATTTTATGGATGCAGCGGCCGGATCCAATCCGCTCTGGTCGAATGGCATGCGCCAGCGCATGCAAAGCTGGAGCTCCGGACGCGCTTACGTCAATTACCTGGACCCCCTGATTCAGGATTGGAAAAGCGCCTATTACGGTAGCAACCACGCGCGTCTGGCATCGATCAAAGCCAGATACGACCCGGGCAAGCTGTTTAACTTGCCGCAGGGCGTGTAAGGCAGGGATAAAAAGGGGAAAACTGGAAAAAATGAAATCCCACCCCTGCTAATGTCTGATAATTCCTTAATGAAAACGAATCAGCTACTGCTTGCTATTTAAATTCAAAAACGGGATTGCGCCGCCTGTGGTGGTGGGAAGTTTGCCGTCCCATTTTTCAATCGCCTTGGCCTGATTTTCAGTTTCGCGCAGACGCAATAATTCTGGCGTGACCTGGGCGCGTTGCAGTGCCAGCGATTCTGCCTCTGCACGGGCGCGTGAGATTTTTTGCTTGGCTTCGACATCGATGCGCTGCAAATCACGTTCCGCTTTCATCTTCAATTGATCGGCCGTGGTTTTGGCCTCAATCGCTTCGTTAAAAGTTTTACTGAAATTAAAATTCACGATAGAAAATTCGTCTACCACCAAGCCATGCCTAGCCATACGTTCTTTTAACGCCAGAACAATCTCATCACGAACTTGCGAACGTTTTGAGATCAATTCTTCGGCGGTGAAGCGGGCTGTGACCGCTTTCACCGCTTCTTGCACACTAGGGATAATGATGCGCTCACCTGGCTCATTACCAAGATCGCGATAAACCGACACTACTGCGCCTGGCACAACATGATAATTAATCGCGATTTTGGTATGCACGGTTTGTAAGTCTTTGGAGGCAGCGTCACCATCACCTTCCCCTTTTTGTATTGCCACCGACACCCTATGCATGGATTGCGCAATCGGCCATACCAGGTGTATGCCTTCGCTAAAGACTTCTTCCGAGGGTTTGCCAAAGGTCGTTAATACGCCCCGGTGTCCAGCCGGAACAGTCGCAAAAGGACTCAGCAGAAAAAGTAAAAATAAGACAAAAATTGTGCCGCCAATGGTGACAATTAATTTCATGATAGGTTGATTCCAATGAAGTGGTTAACACGCAAGAGCGCCGACATAAAAGCACACATGCTTATCATTAAACAAGCAAAGAGCAACAAAGGCAAGTGTCGTCCTGTCTAGAAATCCAAACTAGATTTGGCTTTGCGTTTTAAAATGGCATGAATTCAATTTGATAAAGTGACTATGCCGATGCCGGCAGACACAGAAAGTGATACAGAAAAATATGATAGACGCATTAATAGCCGGGCGCATGTATGGCCAAGCCGAAGAACGCAGCGGACACGCCGGCTCTGCTTATGTTACTTGCAAGGTACGCGCCGCAACCGATGACGGCGACAGCATTTTTTGTAACGTCATCGCCTTCAATGATGCAGCACGTGAAGCACTTCTGGCACTGGGCGATGGCGATAGTGTGTCTTTGTCAGGTGCGCTCACACCCAAAGTCTGGACAGATAAACAGGGCAAGGTCAGACCCGCGCTAGATCTGATCGCCCATGCAGTGCTGACTGTGGCTCAGCACAGGTCTCATTTCATGTCGCAGCAAAAGACTGATCTCGATGATGAATGACACACGATCAAGGTAATCAGGCAATGTGCTGTTAAATAGTGGTTCAAATTTGGCAATAGCAACTTGCTCAATCAGTTCAAAGCGTATCATCAGCACTTGAGTTTTTAAGGCAGGGTGTGATCATGTTCATGCCAACCTCCTCCTTTACATCTCTACCAGTTTCTCGAAACCGCCAAAGATCATGCGCTTGCCATCAAATGGCATGGGGTTCACTTCCTGACTAAAGTGTGGATCGCTCATCATGACTTCCCATGCCGCATCACGCACTTCTTTTGATGGCCAGCTTATCCAGGAGAACACGACGGTTTCGTCTTCTTTACATTGCACCGCCAGCGGAAAAGAAGTGAGCTTGCCGGGTGGCACATCGCTGCCCCAACAATCCACTACGGTCAAGGCACCAAATTTTTTAAAAATCGGCGCAAAATTTTCTGAATAAAGTTTGTATGCCTCGCGATTGGCGGTGGGTACGGCAATCACTAATCCATCGATGTAGTTCATGGCAATTTTCCTTTCTTGGTGAATGTTCAGGAATAATATTCTGCGCCTAATTTTCTGATTGATCTACACATTAACGCGTAATTTTTGCGCATGCAAATTCATCATATATGTTGCATCGGATAAGCTTCCATTGTGTTTCAGTCTGTACATGGACGTCTTGGCTAAATCGGTGCAATAGCGTACTCTAGCCCGATGGAAAATCTGAAGTATATTAATGCTCGAGAGTAAAAATGAATCAAATCCGCAGCCTAAGCCATCGCCTGATTTTTTTGACTCTATTGTTGGCGACAGCCTTGCCAGCGACAGCAGTCACTTCATTGGATCAAACTTTTCCCGTCAACCTCAGCCGCAACGAACGCCTCTTGCTGGAACAGGCAGTGTGTGGACAAAAGTATGGCGTGGCGGTGGCAGAAATCGATGCCCGCGCATTTGAAGAACATGCCAGCAATGCCAATTATGCCGACGTAAAATGTCGTCCGCATGCACGTCTCAAAGACAAACCCATTTACTACGTTGCCCAATGCGCCATCCACGATAAGCAATGGAGCTGTGGTCAGGCAGAATTAGAAATGTTGGTCACACTCAAAGAGCGCGAGCTAGTCGTCCGGCCAGGCATAGTAGAGCCAAACTTAGCCTACGAAACGATGCAAAAAATCAGCACCTATGGCTACTTCCAGGCAAAATCATTAGATACTGCCTTGCAATCCACCTGCAATATAGGAATGGGAAATAAACCCGATTTGATAGAGATTTCTTGCAAGCGGTGGTCGGTTACCGTGTCATTCTGGTGTCCAAAAACAACTGAGAAGCTTGCATGCCCAAGAGTGATTTTTATGACTGAACATCTTTGACGGAGGTGGAGTAGACGGTTTTTGTGTTTGGAGTGAAATTGAGTTGCCGCGCCATAAACTAACGAATGTCATCGCTTTGCTGCGTTGGTGGTAAATTATAAAAATAGCGATGCTGTTATTTTTGAAAAGGCGACATTTTGATACCAAATTGCAAAGCATGTACCAAACCTTTTTGCCGTGCTTTGCTCATCAGTAACAAGGCACGCAGTACCGTCGAATATAACTGAATACTCTCACTGAGAGTCCTGCAATAACTCCGTCAACTCACCACTTTTAACGATGCTGTCTATCGCTGCATTCAGCTCTTTGATTTTGATTTTGCTGCGCGTTGAGAGTGCGCACTGGGTCTTGATTTCCCGGACTATTAATGGCGCATATAAATCGAGTGCAAGCGCGTTCTTTTTCATTTCGTTATGTAGCGCTGTCATGGTGGTGATTAGATAATCGTAACGCCCTGCCGCCAATTTGCGCATGGCAGATTCGGTTGAGGGGCCGTCATCGCGCACAAAATCTTTGCCCAGTACCTTTTCTAATTCCGGATAAACGAAACCGGTCAGGGTTCCTATGCGTTGGCCTTTCAGATCACTGATTGCAAACGGTCGCTTGGCGCGCTTGACGGAAATGATCACATTCACTACTGGGATAAATGGGTGACTCCACAAGGCCTGATCGGGCAACCACTCTGGCTGGTAACCGCACAGTACATCGCCTTCGCCCGCGTCCAGCGCGGCAGAAAAACGTTTACGTGGTAGATCAAGATACCTGACCGTGCGCTTCATTTTATCCGCCAGTAATTTCCCCAGTCCGGTCTGAAATCGTTGCACAGGTTGGGCACCATCGGGTTTTTTAACGATTTCTTCTTTCCGGATCACGACCAGCTCAGCGCCATAGACTGATCTTAAATTAATCAGCAAGAAGCATAAGGCAAGAGCACAATTTCTCTGATGCATTTTCATCATTTCGCTTCTCTCACGGTGTAAAACTTTTCGTCCATTAACCGAAGTATCCCGCATCAAATCCATTATCACAAGTGCCATTTTCATTGATGATTCTTGCTCAGCCAAAACGCAATTGACGCGAACCATCATGATGTGACCGTTGCCACCCAATTTGACCGTGCTTTGGAAGCATGTCATAGTCATTTGGTTTTCAAATTCATGCTGAAACTGCAAAAAATGAACCAAATCAGTATGTCCGGATCTTAGACCATAGCATTTCTTTCCTTAAACCCAATTGCAGAAATTTACCAACTTTTGCAATTTTCCCAAAAATTAACTAAATGAAAAAATTTATTTTAATACTGGCTGCTTTACCAACAATAGCCGCATTTGGACAAAGCCAAAAAGCGCTGCAATATCCCGAAACAAAAAAAGGGGACGTTGTCGATACGTATTTTGAGACCAAGGTGAATGACCCTTACCGTTGGCTGGAAGATGATAGATCTGCGGAAACGGCAGCCTGGGTTAAGGCGGAGAATGAAACTACTTATGCTTATCTAGACAAAATTCCGTTTCGCGATGCACTAAAAACGCGACTGGAAAAACTCTGGAATTATGAAAAAATCGGCGCTCCATCTAAAGAAGGCGCGTATACCTATTACAGCAAAAATAATGGATTGCAGAATCAATCTGTGGTGTACAGAAAAGACGTTTTAGGTAAAGACGAAGTTTTTCTCGATCCGAATACTTTTTCTAAAGATGGCACAACCTCACTCGGCAGTTTAGATTTTTCTAAAGATGGCTCCAAGCTCGCTTATTCTATTTCTGAAGGTGGCAGCGACTGGCGCAAAGTCATCATCATGGATGCTAAATCCAAAAAAATTCTTGAAGATACCTTAGTCGATGTGAAATTTAGCGGGATTTCATGGAGAGGCAATGAGGGCTTTTATTACTCGAGTTACGAGAAGCCAGAAGGTAGCGAATTATCTGCAAAAACCGACCAGCACAAATTGTATTTTCATAAGCTAGGAACTGCACAAAAAGATGACCAGCTCATTTTCGGTGCCGATCAAAAACGCAGATATGTTGGCGGCCATGTCACGGAAGACAATAAGTACCTGGTTATTTCCGCAGCTAACTCAACTTATGGCAATGAACTATACATCAAGGATTTAAGTAAGCCAGATAGCCCGATTGTCACCATCGTCGACAATTTCAATAGCGATAACATGATTATCGATAATCAGGGTGGCAAGTTGTTTATTCGTACTGATTTGAAGGCACCGAATAAACGTATCGTGATGGTAGACGTGAAGAATCCAACGCCAGAAAACTGGCAGGATTTTATCGCAGAAACAGAGAATGTATTGTCGCCTTCAACCGGCGGTGGATACTTCTTTGCAACCTACATGAAGGATGCGGTTTCGGTGGTGAAACAATACGATAAGAACGGAAAATTGATACGCCAGATAGCGTTGCCAGCGGTAGGTACGGCGAGCGGTTTTAGCGGAAAGAAAAAAGAGAAAACACTGTATTATTCTTTTACAAATTACACGACTCCAGGGACGATCTATTCCTTTCATTCGCAAGCGGGTAAATCTGCTGTTTATGCAAAGCCGAAAGTAGATTTTGACGGTGCCAATTTCACGTCAACACAAGTATTTTATACGTCCAAAGACGGCACTAAAATCCCTATGATCATCACGTACAAAAAAGGGATGAAGCTGGATGGAAAAAATCCGACGATATTGTATGGCTATGGCGGGTTCAATATAAGTTTAACGCCTAGCTTCAGCATTGCGAATGCAGTCTGGATGGAAAACGGTGGCGTTTATGCAGTGCCGAATTTACGTGGCGGCGGCGAGTACGGAAAGAAGTGGCATATTGCAGGAACCAAAACGCAAAAGCAAAACGTGTTCGATGATTTCATTGCAGCAGCCGAATATCTGATCGCGCAAAAATATACGTCTTCTGATTTCCTGGCTGTACGTGGTGGCTCTAACGGTGGTTTGCTGGTTGGTGCAACCATGACACAACGGCCTGATTTGATGAAAGTCGCTTTGCCAGCAGTGGGTGTGATGGATATGCTGCGTTACAATACTTTTACCGCTGGCGCGGGCTGGGCTTATGACTATGGAACAGCGCAAGACAGCAAGGAAATGTTTGAATACATCAAGGCATATTCCCCTGTGCACAACGTAAAACCTGGCATGCACTACCCGGCAACCATGGTCACAACGGGTGATCACGACGATAGGGTTGTGCCCGCGCACAGTTTCAAATTTGCTGCCGAGTTACAAGAGAAACAAACTGGCGACAATCCAACGCTGATACGTATTGATGTAAAAGCAGGTCACGGTGCGGGTAAATCAGTAGCGGCGATGATACAAGAGAACGTCGATATTCAAGCCTTTACTTTGTATAGCATGGGCTTTAAGGCTTTACCAAAATAATAATCTCGGTTAAACATCACACTCAGAAAGGATAGATATGCATTTCCCACGTCAAATGAGGTCTCCGTTTACCTACGTCACCATCGTGCCGGTGTTGGCTTTTTTTCTGGCCAACCCTGTCTGGTCAAAAACAGTCGTTCCATCAGCATCAACGCAGCTCACTGCGTTGGCTGACAGGTATATCGATAAATTTCTTGAGCTAAATCCCTTGGATGCCAGCGAACTCACCAACGAAGAGCGTTACGAAGATAAGTTCGTGAACGAACTAAGCGCCAAGCATCGGGCAAACGTAGTTAAATTAAATACCGACACTCTGAAAGCGCTCGATCGCATTGACCTCACAAAATTGAATGCGGCGGATCGCATTACCCGTGATTTACTTGACTATCAACTTCGTACTAATCTGGAAGAAATGCAGTACGATTTTTATCGCACTCCCATCAACCAGTTTTATTCGATGCCGGTTACCCTGGTTCAATTGGCGAGCACAGAAGGCGCACAGAAATTTCAAACGGTGGCCAATTATGAACATTTTCTAAAACGACTGAATGGTTTTCCTGAGTGGGTAGATTCTGCGATTGCTAATATGCGGGAAGGCATCAGCAAGGGCGTGGTTCAACCCAAAATTTTGATGGTGCGCACCATGGCGCAATTAAAGACGCAGATGGTGTCTGACCCGACCTTAAGCGGTTTTTATGTACCGGCAAAAAAATTCCCAACGTCTTTTTCTGAAGCGGTTCGAGCTAAGCTGAGCGCAGATTATCGCAATATGGTCGAGAAAAAATTAACCCCCTCGATTACTAAGTTGCACAATTTTATTCTTGTCGAATATCTCCCAAAATGTCGCGACACAGCTGGCCTGGCTTCGACACCAAACGGTGCGACGAAATATGCATTTTTGGTCAGGCAAAACACCAGCACCAAACTCACTCCCGAACAGATACATGCGATAGGTCTAAATGAAGTCGCGCGTATTCGTCTGGAAATGGAAAAAGTAAAAACCGAAGTGGGGTATACCGGTGATTTGAATGCCTTCTTCAAATCCTTGGAGAGCAATCCCAAATTAACACCTTTCAAAACTGAAGCCGATGTGATCAATGCGTTTAAAGACATTCAACAACGTGTTGAGCCTACGCTGGATAAAATGTTTGCGCATAAGCCGCATTCTCCGCTAGAGATTCGTCCCGAACCAGAAATCACCAGGGCGACTGCAGCGGCGCATTACGCGACGGGCACGCGCGATGGTTTGCGCCCAGGAGTATTTTATGCGCCGGTGCGAGATGCGACTACTTACAATTCAACACGGATGACTTCGCTTTTTCTCCATGAGGCTTTACCGGGGCATCATTTCCAACTCTCACTTAATCTTGAGTCAGACCTCTCGCGCTTCAGACGCTACAGTTATTTCAATTCGTTTGGAGAAGGTTGGGCGCTCTACACAGAGAGCTTAGGTAAGGATCTGGGCGTCTACAACGACCCCTATCAATACTTGGGTCGTCTTGCGGCAGAAATGCACCGCGCAATTCGCTTAGTGGTCGATACCGGCATGCACGCCAAAGGGTGGACGCGTGAGCAAGCCATCAGCTATTCGCTAGAAAATGAAGGTGGAAGCGAATCAGGTGCGCAGCAGGAAGTCGAGCGTTACATGGCAATACCAGGCCAGGCACTCGGTTACAAAATAGGTGAACTTAAAATCCAGGAATTGCGCCAACGCGCAGAAAAGCAACTCGGCGCAAAGTTTGATATTCGCGCATTCCACGATGCGATTCTCAATGATGGTAATTTGCCTCTGGCTGTATTGGAAGAAAAGATCAATCGCTGGTTGGCTGCACAGTAAGTGAGCCAATAAAGCGAGCCAATTCGCTCCTGTGACAGGTGGCACAGATAGTAAAAATTAGCTGACGATGAAGAAACGCCTGAATATTTTTCAGGCGTTTTTTTTGAGAGCTTATAAAGGTCGCTTCTGAGAATTTCGAAAGGCCGTAACCCGCAATACGTAGGGAGTCAATGGCCTTAGGCATATTGCGCCGTATCGAATTGTTTCCGAACGATATACGGCGCAATCGATAGGACCCATTGCGCGCCTGCAATTGTGGATTGCAGCGTCAAATTACCGAGCTGCGATTAATGAAAAATACCTTACGAATCAGATCACTCGATGGCTGGATCACGCCATCGCAAAAAGTGCAACGCTGACCGCAACACCACCCATCCAAAGCGTCGAACGAATGGCGCCAAGATTCATCAGATAGGCAGCTACGTACAAGACCCGCAGGCCAACGAAGATCAAGGCAAGTGTATCGATGCGACCTTGATCCGCGTGCGCTTGCTGCGCCAGTAGCACGGCCGCGATAAACAAGGGCGCTGCCTCGAAACCATTGTACTGTGCTGCATTGGCGCGTTGTTGCCAGCCACTTAAACCTTTGGCCCATTCACGCGGATTGTTGTTGTCATACTGACCGGCATTTCGTGGCAATTTGGCCGAACTTACTTTTGCCAAACCTACGGTCACTAATGGCAACACACACGCGGTCAACACACACCAATTTGCTATTGTCATCTGGTTTTTCCTGATTAAAATGAAAGATACTAAGTGATATTCTCGGTTCAGTTATTTATGGATGCTGTGCCAGCCATGCATCAATCGCTGGCAAACGTTCAGCGCGCAGCTTGATGCGGTATTTGATACCGGCGATAGCGATCTCTACATCGCGTCGCGCTTCTGGTGCTAGATTGGCATTGGCATAGTTGTTCAATTTTTCTATCATTTTTGCATCGGCAGAACCACCACCAAGTCCAGGGAAATAACGGCTACGTGATGGCACATCGACACGTAAATTTACCTGATCCATATGTGCTATGGCAAAGTCAAAAGCCATATCTGGGTGTTCTCCCGCGACGCCACCTAGCATGCCTGCGCTGATGGTGACACCAGGTTCTTCAGTCATCGCGATGTCCATAGCAGCTTGTGCCAACGCTTTATCTTTGCTCGATGAGAGCAGGCCATACATCATGTCTTTAATCATGGGGGAATTTTCGGCCTGTGCATCGCTATGTAATTTATCCCAGGTCGCTTTATCGGCATGAAAAGCGACTATGCTCAGTATCGTTTGACGCAAGGCAGCAGGGACTGCTTTATCGTCAGTTGCCTGTGCTGCAAAACGACGCCGCGCTTCGGTGATTGTTGCGGTATCGCCGAGGTAGCTCATAGTGTTAATTAATACTTCACGCAAATTGACGATAGATGAAGATTCTCCTTCGCGCGCGTCCCAACCTATTTTTGCCATCATTGGTGCGAGATGTTTTAGGGAGAACTGCGCAAACAATTGTTGACGCTTAGGATCAGCTTCGTAGTGTCTATAAATCGTTGCGAAATTACCCGCGATCTGGCCCCAGATTTTCGGATCAGCAGACAGTGTGATGGTTTGCGCTAAATCTAATAAATTGGAAAGCGGTTGCAAGTTGGCCAATCCTAGCGCCCAGCTATCCGATAAAATACCTAGTTGATCGATAGCACTTAAAGAAGCAAATTTTTCTGCAATTGGGGCAAATGTTTTTGCTGTGTAGAGCGTACGGAAATAGCCTGCCTGCCCTGCGTTTACCAGCACTGCGCCACAACCTGGCAGCTTTAATTTGGCCTTGCCATTAGTAACGAGCGTGCGCACCAGCTGATCTGATCCGACTAATTGCGCAGTCACCGGTACGCGCCAGGAGAGAGGTTTTTTGTTTGGCTGGTCGCGGCTAAATTCTACTTGTTTTAGCGTCACAGTTGTTGTCCCTGCGGTACAACTTACATCTTCAACGCGAATCATCGGAACGCCAGCTTGATTGGTAAAGTCGTGCGCGATAGCGGTGATCGGTTTGCCTGCTGCTTTTTCAATTTGACGCCATAAATCATCCGACACAGTGTTGCCATAAGCATGTTGTTTCATATACGCACGAACCCCATCGCGCCAGGCATTTTCTCCTACATAATTTTCTAACATGCGGATGACAGCTTCGCCTTTTTGATAGGTAATAGAATCAAAAGCCTGGCTCGCTTGCTCTACCGTGGCAACATGTTGCACAACTGGGTGCGAAGTCCGTAATGAATCCAAATTCATCGCCTGATTGCGCCCACCAACAGCATTTAAATTGGTGTTCCATTCGGGATGTAAGCGCGCCATGGTACGGCCTTCCATCCATGAAGCAAAACCTTCGTTAAGCCATATGTCGTCCCACCATTGCATGGTTACCAGATCGCCAAACCATTGATGCGCCATTTCATGTGCAGCGAAAGAAAAGGCTTCTTCTTTATCACCTTGAGTGGAGATGCTAGGATCAAGCAGCATCCTTGCTTCAAAGGTAAAAATCGCACCCCAGTTTTCCATCGCACCAAAAAATTGACTGCGTCCTGGTGCGGCAATATTGTCAAGCTTTGGTAGAGGATATTTGACACCAAAATAGTCGTTATATTCTCGTAACACAACTTTAGCAGCGTCTAGCGCAAACGCAGCTTGTGGTAATAATCCTCTGCGCGTAACAACGCCCAATTCTGTTCCATCTACGGTGGCAGTAGCACGCTCAAAATCTCCCATGCCGAAGAACAAAAGGTAAGTGGACATCTTCGGCGAGACATCAAATTTAATCAGGCTGCGGCCGTCTGCCAGGGCGGTTTTACTGGCGACAGGCATATTGCTGACGGCTAGTTCTGTATCGGGCGCAACGACATCGAGGGCAAAAGTCGCTTTGTATTGCGGCTCATCCCATGAAGGGATCATGCGACGCGCATCAGAGTTTTCAAACTGTGAATACAGTGCGCGTTTGCGTCCTGTTGGTGTATCGTAATCGAGTGAAAACAGGCCATTTGCCTGAGTGCCAATCACGCCGGTGTAATCGAGGGCGAGTTGGTAAGAGCCTTTGGCAACAGCATTAGAAAAAGTAAAGGTAGCGGTTTGCTCGCTGGCATTCACATTGATAGTTGCTGGCAAGGTCTTGCCATTTTCGCTAAGCAATTGCGCACTGCTAAAGACCAGGTCGGCTGCATTTAAGGTAATGCTAGCAGTTGCGCTTAACACCTCAATTTTTATCAATACTTTACCGGCAAAGCTAGACGCCGCAGCATTTGGTACCAGCGATACATCGTAATGGAGCGGTCTGACAGTACGTGGTAATTGCGTGGTTATTTGCGCAGCATGAGCAAGCGCAGGGGCCGCGATTGCAGGAAAAACCGGTAGTGAAAAAAGTCCCAAAATGGCGGCTGAGATTAAGCTACGTCGCATATTAAAATCCTAAAAATGGTTGGGCAGATACTATCGGATCGCTGATAGCAAGGCGGTGTGGTAATCAGTGTAGCAATATAGGTCTGGGAATTGCTATTGTCAATTTATTCAAATTTAAGAACTATGACTTCGCAACACTAGCCGGGTATGGACATTGAAAGTTGCGGAAAGTTCATTGACCGATACACTCGTGATAAAACCGAATAGAACGGTGTGCGCATTTACTAGTAGGTATGTTGCCAAGAATTGCGGAAGTGGCCGTTGAGTTTCAATTGCAATATTTTTCCCATTTTTTTACGAACGCTTTTGCGTCGAAGCGGTATTTAGGTAAGATGTCTGAACATGTTTAACCACTATTTATAAGACAATCGCATGACAGCCAATATGCAAAAAATAAGATTTTTTAGACGACGGATTCCTTCGTTCGAGTGCATACCGGGATGCCACGACTGTTGTGGCCCCGTGACGACGTCGTCAGAGGAAATGGCCAGACTTCCGGTTAAAAGTGATCAGGAAAGAAATGCCGCGCTGGCCAATCTAAGCTGCCCGCATCTGGGAGCAAGCGGCTGCGAAGTGTATGACGAGAGACCGCTGATTTGCCGCTTGTTTGGCACTACGCCAAGCTTACTTTGCCCGCATGGTCGACATCCGGAACAAATGATAGCTCCACAGATTGAAAGCGAGATTCATCAGTTTCATCAAGCTACCCGGCAGGTATTGGTTTGATCCAGAATTCACCATCAACAAGGTGAATTCTGGAGTGCAGTGCAAGCCTGCCCAAGCCTGATATGCGGTGACGAGTGAAGTTGGTATCGCTGGCTTTTTTGGTTTTTTAGGCCAGCAAAGCCAACTCCAATTTTTCGATGAGAAGATCGACTTCCTGTTCCGTGTTGTAATGGGCAAGCGACACTCTGACTACGCCACCGTGGGGTAGTAAGTTTAGTGTTTCAATCAGGCGCCTGGCATAAAAATCACCGAAGCGAATCCCGATATTGTGTTTATCCAAAAACCGGACGATCTCTTCAGATTGCTTTCCTTCCACGACAAAGCTAATCGTCGGCATGCGGTTGCTATTTTTAACATGATCAAAACCAATGATGCGCACGCTACTTTTGTCACGTAAAAATGCGAGTAGTTTGCTACTCAATTTATCTTCGTGTTGTGCAAAATGTTCGAACGCCAATTGCATGCGCTGCCGATTGCCTCCTTGTGCACCAAGTTCTGTTCCGATCTGAATAAAGTAATCGCTGATGCCGATGCAGCCATACGATAATTCAAAATTGACGTTGCCAGGTTGTAGTTTGTAGGGCAAATCGTCTGCACCGATAAAATCGTGATTCAGGGTCGGCAGGCTTAAGAGAAATTCTCTTTTCCCCCATAGCACTGCGTAATGTGGGCCGTAGACTTTATAAAAACTAAACACATACATATCGGCCCCACTGGCTTGCACATCCACCAGGCGGTGTGCTGCGTAGGCAACACCATCAACGCACAGACGCGCGCCCGCCGCATGTGCTCGTGCCGCGACTTCGGCCACCGGGTTGACCGTGCCCAGCACGTTTGATGCATGCGTCATCGCTACCCATTTGGTACGCGGGCTGAGCAAGCGATCTAATTGATCGAGCGGTAAAGTGAAATCATCATTCACTTCCCAAATTTTGATAATGGCACCGGCTTTTTGTAAGCGCATCCATGCACCGATATTTGATTCATGGTCGCTATTGGTAATGATAATTTCATCGCCTGGGAAAATGCCGGGCAAGATGGCCTGTGTCAGTAAAAACATCAACCCTGTGCTTGAACCACCCATGACTATTTCTTCGTCGTGCGCGGCATTCATTAATTCAGCAACTGAGCGGCGCGCCGCCAAAACTTTTTCTGAGGCCTGTTGTGAAGCCTGATAACTGGCACCGATCTGCACGCTGGTGCTCAGCAGATATGCATGAATTCGGTCAGCAACACGTTTCAGTACTTGCGAGCCGCCTGCATTGTCGAAAAACACGCAGTCTTTTCCAAGGGACGGGAATTCACTACGGATACGGGCAAGGTCCAGAACTGTTTGTGTTTGTGTCTGCAAAGAATCTGGCATGTTCGATTTCCAGTAGGATTGGATAAAACCGTATTCTGCCACGAGTGGTCTTTTTTTGACCGGGAGCTAAAAAAGGTCACATCAAAAAGCGATGTGACTTATTCAAATTATTCTAAATGAACAATGCAAAGGTATTGCCAATGAAGGCGTTTAGTTGACAAAGCTGACCCGTTTGCCATCTACATTGCGCTGCGCAGGATTGCCATACACAGTGATGTGGCCGGAGCCATTTGATTGCGCAATGACACTTTGCGATACCGCTGCCGTCAGTTCTCCGGAGCCGTTGCTACTTAGGTCAGCAGTCTGACTTAGCATGGCAGTCAGATCCGCACTGCCAGAACCATAAATGTGCGCCATCAAATTACGGACATTACCACTTGCATTAATTGAGCCAGAGCCGTGAATACTCACGTTGAGTTCATCACCCCGTACTGGCCCGAGATTGACCGAGCCGGAACCGTGCATTTTGACGGTGGCAATTTTGCTTTCTAATGCACTCGCATTGATATTGCCAGAGCCGTTGGATAGTATTGTCAGGTCGTTGACTTTGCCATCCATTTGCACATTGCGAGAACCACCTTTTTGTAAACTTAAGCTACCACCATTGAGACCGTTGATGAACAAGCGCCCTGAGCCGTTTGCAACAACCGTACGCAGCGTCGGCACGGTGTAGATCACGCGTATCGGATTGCTACTTTCAAAACGATCATCGAGCCAAATTTTCTGTACGTCAGTGCTACTACTGGCCGGTGTCGGTAACAATTTACTGGTGAGACCACTGCTGACAGATTCTGTATGGACTAAGGCCAACAAATTGCTATCTCCGATAATTTCTAAAGACGCGGCGCTGCCGATACGCACTTCGACCTGCAAAGGGCCGCTAATACTCAATGATGATAGTTCGCTCACCGCGCGTTTTTCAGTAATGACGTTACCGTTACCTTTTAAAGCCGAGCTGCTGAAGATAGATTCGAAACGTGCATCGTCACCGTCAGTTGTCACAATAATGGCGCAGCCGGAAAAAGCAAGAATAGAACACAGGGCAAAAATAGTACGCATAACATTTCCTTTAGATAGGGGCGAATAAGGGAGAAAATCAAACTCGACGCTACTATAGTGAAAGCCTGGCGCAAAAAAATCGGCCATGTGACGAACTGCAGCTATCGCGACCTCAACGGCAAAATAGCTGCATTAGATGGTGGCTAATGATGGCGGTTCCAGTAGCCTTCTCTGAAGTGCCAGGATTGGCCATCGTGTTCCCAATGATGAGGCATCCATACATATCCTGGTCGTGGTGCCTCCCAATGTCCAGGGTGCCAGATATGTCGCCCACCTTCCCAAAACCACGCTCCGCCTAGCCAGATATGCCCAACATATGGCGCTACGCCAATGACTTCTACCTGTGGCGGTGGCGGTGCCACCTGAATAAGCACTTGATCTTGACGATAAGGGTCGTGGTAGACGCCGCGTGGGGCGACCACACACCCGCTGACCATTATCGCCAATGCGATGCCGATTGCCGTTAGTGGAATTTTTTTCATAGATCACTCCAATTCATTTAATTATTCATACAAAAAATTGTATGAGCCAGACTATGTAAACGATTACTCTAGCAATGGTGTTGACTGTCAAATTGTAAAAATTTGCAACCAACGGCGGTCGCGAAAAAATATACCAGACGTTGCTGTCAGTTTGAAAACGTCTTTCGCAGCTAACAATCCCGCAAGTAAGGCTATGAATTCCTCAATTCGTTCCCTTGTTTAGCTCTGCAAGATGATATTGAGCAATACTATGACTATTCACGAGCCCTTATTTGATGGCTTGACTGCACAAGGAGTAGCTATGCGTAAAATGTGGCAAATTTATGGTCTTGCCTGGGTGGTGTATACCTGCCTTATTTCGGCCGTGATGCAGATAGACAATGTCTCTCACGGGCATTTTAATTTTCATGATGCCTTGCTGGTTTTTGGCAGCATATTGCCGGCGCCATTGTTGTTATCCCTAGTCTGGCCTTTAAGCGGCTATCTCGACCGCAGTAAGCTGCATACCGGCAGAATGGTCGGTACCCATCTGTTGGGTGCGATAGTGTTTAGTGTTGCGGTATTTTTATTAAATTACCTGATTTATAACAAGTTATTAGGAACGCGCAAGGAAATGCCATTGGCGATGGAAGTTTGGCCTTTTCTGTACTACCTGATGATGTATGGCGTGATCGCAGGGACATTCCATGGTGTGCGCGCCAGCATCGCCTCGCGCCAACAAGCATTGGCGATGAGTCAGGCGCAAATTTTACTCACGGCCGCAGAATTGACAGCGTTGCGCAATAAGTTGAACCCGCATTTTTTATTTAATACTTTACATTCGATTATTGCCTTGGTACGCAAAGACGCGATGGCGGCAGAGGCCGCCTTGTTTCGCTTTTCTGATATGTTGCGGTATATCCTGGACACTGAAAAAAGCGGCAATGACCATGTCACGTTGGACGATGAATTACAATTTGTGCGCGATTATCTGGACTTGGAATCGCTGCGGCTAGGGGCGCGTTTGCAGGTGATCTGGGACGTCGATCCGCGTACCACGGGGATCACCCTACCCGCCTTATCGATCCAGCCTTTGGTGGAAAATAGTATCAAACATGCGTTCAATCCGCGCAGTCAACCGGGCAAATTGACAATACGTAGCCATTTGAATGAAGTAGAAAGAAAACTCGAGATCGTGATTTCTGACGATGGCCCTGGCACAGACAGTCAAGCGATAGAACATGCGAATGGCATGGGAATAAAAACTGTAGAAAGGCGTTTAAAATTGGCGTATGGTGAAGTGGCAGATTTTCAAATCAATACTGCGCCGGGCCAAGGTTTTTCAATCAGATTTAGCATTCCTTTGCAGCTGCCTTAGTAGAATGAAGAGGAAAATACGATGACA
>JANYFV010000170.1 GCA_025359635.1 Undibacterium sp.
TAAGCATTTGCATTAAGCATTTGCACTAAGCATTTGCACAAAAAAATAATCAGGAGGCACTATGTTGCTCATACAATTTACGACTGAATCCGGTGCCCGTCGCATCGGGGTGCTGGAACAAGCGAATATTCGCGTGATAGATGGTTACGCCACGACTTACGATCTGGCGCGTGCAGCGATCCGCCAGCAAACCGGTTTGGCCGAGCTGGCCACGGCCGCTCTTGGTAGTGTGACTTACAGCTACGACGATGTGGCAAAAAGCGGCCGTATTTTGCCACCGCTGGATCATGCCGATGATGCCCATTGCTACGTCACCGGCACTGGCCTGACACATCTGGGCAGTGCTGATGCGCGCGATGCCATGCATAAAAAAATCGGCGGTGATGTCGAGACTTTAAGCGATAGCATGAAGATGTTCCGCTTCGGGGTAGAAGGCGGCAAACCGGCTGAAGCTCAGGTCGGCGCACAGCCAGAATGGTTTTACAAAGGCGACGGCTCGGTCGTCACTGCCAGTGGCCAAGCCTTGCGCATGCCCGATTTTGCCCTCGATGGCGGTGAAGAGCCAGAGATCGCCGGTCTGTATGTGATCGGTGACGATGGCGTGCCGTATCGTCTTGGTTTTGCAATCGGTAATGAGTTTTCTGATCATATTACCGAGCGGCAGAATTACCTTTACCTTGCGCATTCCAAGTTACGTGTCTGCGGCCTTGGCCCTGCGTTATTGCTTGGTACTTTGCCCGCGCATGTCACTGGCACCTCGCGCATCATCGATCAAAAAGGTCAGGTGCGTTGGGAAAAATCTTTCGTTAGCGGCGAGCAAAATATGTCACACACCATCGCTAATCTGGAATATCACCATTTTAAATATGCACTGTTCAATCGCCCTGGCGATGTGCATGTGCATTTCTTCGGCACTGCGACTTTGAGTTTTGCTGATGGCATCAGCGTCCAGGCGGGCGAAACTTTTGAAGTGGAGGCACCGGCATTTGGCCCGGCATTACGGAATAAACTTGAAGTGGCTAAAACCACTTTTGCGAAGGTAACAGCTTTATGAGTATGACAAGCATAATCACAGGGCAAGCCCTGATTGGTGGTCGCAACGTGATGGGAAACGGCGCCTCTTTTCAGGCATTCGACCCAAGTAAAAAGCAAGCGATAGAGCCGGCATTTCACGCCGTCGATGCGCAGCAAATTGATCAGGCATGCCGTTTGGCGCAAGCCGCATTTGACCTGTTTCGTGCCACTAGCGATGAGCAGCGCGCCGTGTTTCTGGACACTATCGCGCAACAAATCTTAGCGCTTGGCGACGATCTGATCGTGCGTGCCATGACAGAAAGTGGCTTGCCAAGAATGCGTCTGGAAGGCGAGCGTGGCCGCACCGTTAATCAACTCAAACTCTTTGCCGATCTGTTACGTGAAGGTTCGTGGTGTGATGCCCGTATCGATAGCGCCTTGCCAGAGCGGCAGCCACCCCGGCCAGATCTGCGTTTGCGCATGATAGGTTTGGGTCCGGTTGCGGTTTTCGCTGCAAGTAATTTTCCGCTGGCGTTTTCAGTGGCGGGTGGCGATACGGTATCTGCTTTTGCAGCAGGTTGCCCTGTGGTGTTGAAGGCGCATTCGGCGCATCCCGGTACCTCAGAACTGGTGGCGCGAGCGATTGTTAACGCAGTGCAAATTTGCGCTTTACCGGCCGGTGTATTTTCTTTGTTGACGGGCACCGGTAACGGTATCGGGCAAACCTTGGTAGGACATCCGGCAATACAGGCCGTAGGCTTTACCGGATCGCGCCAGGGCGGTATTGCATTGATGAAGGTTGCCGCTGCACGGGCACAGCCTATTCCTTTGTATGCCGAGATGAGCAGTATCAATCCGGTATTTTTGTTGCCGCAGGCATTGGCCGCACGCGCTGAAGAAATAGCCAGTGGCTTCGCCGCTTCATTGACGATGGGTGTCGGGCAATTTTGCACCAATCCTGGCGTGGTGTTGGCGCTGAAGGGCGAAGATTTCTCCCGGTTTTATCAACGCGCTGTGGCGGTGCTGGCAGATGTGCCATGCGCGACCATGCTCACCAGTGGTATTGCCGGTAGCTATCAACGCGGTGTACAAAATCTGGCTGGACATGCTGACATCAGCGTACTCGCCAAAGCTCAGATGGAAGAAGGTAAAGGTGGGCCAGCATTATTTATGACCACAGGCGGTGCGTTTTTGGCGCAAGAGGCCTTACATGAAGAAATGTTTGGCCCTGCATCGCTACTTGTTGAGTGTGACGATATGGATCAGTTGCGCCAGATTGCCGAAAGTCTGGAAGGGCAATTGACCGCCACGGTACAGATGGATGACGGCGATCTTGAACAGGCACAGCAATTGTTGCCGATACTAGAGCGCAAAGTTGGCCGTATTCTGGTGAATGGTTTTCCGACCGGGGTAGAGGTAGCGACCGCGATGGTGCATGGTGGGCCATTTCCCGCTACTTCAGATGGACGTAGTAGCTCGGTAGGTACGGCAGCCATACAGCGTTTCTTGCGCCCTGTTTCTTATCAAAATTTTCCGCAATCATTGTTGCCAGCGGTGCTGCGCGATGAGCCGGAGTTTAAAATTTGGCGTCGTCGTGATGGTGCTCTGACCAAAGAGTAAGCTGAGCGGAATGTAAAAATACATACAAGGTCAAAACATGAACAATCAGTTAGCGAAATTCAGTAGCCTGCAAGGGAAACGTGTTTTTATCACTGGCGGTGGCACCGGCATTGGCGAAGAGATGGTCACTGCCTTTGCGGCACAAGGCGCGCAAGTTGCCTTTGTGGATATTGCACAAGAGGTCAGCATCGCCTTGTGTGAGCGCGTGGCAGCAACAGGGCATCCGACGCCTAAGTTCCGCTATTGCGATATCACGGACATTCCGGCTCTGCAAAAGGTGATGGCAGAACTGGCCATCGAGATCGGTGATTTTGATGTGCTAGTCAACAATGCAGCTAACGACCAGCGTCACGAAACTGAAAACGTCACGCTGGAATACTGGAATCAACGCATAGCGATCAACCAGCGCCCGATGTTCTTTACCTGCCAGGCAGTATTGCCCGGCATGAAACGTAAGGGCGGTGGTTCCATCATTAATGTCAGCTCAATTTCGTGGCATGTTAAATCTGCTGGATATCCAGTATATGCAACGTCGAAAGCAGCCGTAGTCGGTCTGACACGCGGCTTGGCACGCGAATTTGGCACGCATGGAATCCGCGTAAATACCGTCACCCCGGGCTGGGTAATGACGCAACGCCAGATTGATTTGTGGGTAGACGATGCGGCCGAAATTGAGATTAAAAAGAGTCAATGCCTACCAACTAAATTGATGCCACAACATATTGCATCAATGGTTTTGTTTTTGGCAGCGGACGATGGTGCAATGTGTACGGCGCAGGAGTTTATTGTTGATGCGGGTTGGGTTTGATTGAGGAACCAAAAAAAATGGCCCCGGCGTTGTTGCACTCACCTCTGTTCAAGAGCAATGAAGACTGCGTAGACGGGAAGGCAGGATAGGCGTGCGATGCACGAGCCAGCTACTGGATTCCCGCCTGCGCGGGAATGACGTGAATTGATGTTGATGTTGATGTTGCTGTTGTAGCTGCTTTTGAATGAAGAATTCCGCTGATGAGCTGCCGGTTGTGCAAGGCAAAAAATGGAAAAGAAGAGCAGATGTTTGAGCGTAGCGAGTTTCTGCACTTCCCATTTTTTGACTTGCACAACCGGGAACCCGAAGGGCAGCGAATGCGGTCGCCTTCTTTTGCTTACGTTTTCTTG
>JANYFV010000203.1 GCA_025359635.1 Undibacterium sp.
AAAGCATTCGCTGTCGCAAGAGCGGTTGTGGGCCTGCGCCGCGTTGCCCCAACTACACCAGGAAGTATCAAATACCGCTTGAAAAATTTCGATAATGCTTTTTCTAGTGTTGTCGGAAAAATGATGCAAAAACCAAGCCCACAAGATGCCAGTGCAACGGTAAAAAAGAATGGTAAAACCAGTGCGAGAAAAGACCCCATCACTTTGGGTCTGTTGATAGGGGTTGGTAAATATAAAAATCTTCCAAAAGAAAATGGTTTGGAAGGCGCAGATAAAGATGCGATCGATTTTTATAATTTTTTGGTGAAAAAAGATGGTGGCGCTATTCCTAAAGAAAATTTGAATTTATTAACGCAAGAAAACGCCACTTCTGCTGCCGTGAAGACGGCAATGCGTGACATAGTTAATGATACCCAAAGAGGCGATACTGTCGTGCTATTTGCCGCAAGTCATGGCTTGCCTAACGCAATGAATAAATTTGACATCGTGCTACACGATACAGAGTTCCCTAAACAAACCGTAGGTACGAAAAAAAAGCCATTTGAGTTTGTGATTACCAATCGCAAAACCGCACTCAGTGATGATGATTTGCAAGAGTTTATCGCCTTACTCACCTTAAAAGACGTACGTACCGTCATCGTGCTTGATACCTGTTATAGCGGTAAAACATTTGCGTCTGTACCCGGATATTTGCCAACACGGACACGCTCGCTAAAGCAACATAAAACCGAAACAGAATTCACCACCAGCATGTCACAAGAAGCGATTGCAGATCTGTCGCAAAAAAGTAAAAATTTAGCGACTTCGCGCATAGTGATAGTCTCAGCATCGGAAAATGAAGAGTCACTAGAATCACCCCAATTGGGTGGCGGCGCGTTCACGCAAACCTACATTATCGCGCTGAGAAATATCCATGATTTTGCCGATGCCTTTGATCAGACAAAAACCTCAGTAATAAAAATCGCCCGCACCATGGGGCATTCTCAGACGCCAAGAATGTTGGTGGTGCCTGAGCAGGCAAATACCAAGATGTAGGTAATATGCTAGCCAGCGTAGGTTGGTGCAATGCCAGGTGAAACCCAGCATGTTAGTCCGGTAAAACACCAGATAAATAGTGCAACGTGCGTACTAAAATTGAAAGCCGGTGCTGGTAACAGTACCGGCTTTGTACTTTGCGTCATTTACACCTGCTATGGTTTGCCAATTTACGCCAAGCTAATGCGATCCTTACACTGACTGTGATACGCTAAAGCATGACAAAAAATTCCAACACTTCCCGTCACATTGTTCACTCGGCTCAACAATGGTTTTTGCTTATATTGTTAATAAGCACCGCGACTATCTGTGCCTATTTACTCGATTCCTTTGTGTCGATTACCAGTCAAGCCATGGTGTACGTATTGGCGGTGGTCATTGCTTCTTACACTTTAGGTTGGGTGAAGTCTGTGCTCTGTGCGTTTGCTGCAGTGATGGCCTTGAATTTCTTTTTTGTGTCACCACGTTTTACTTTCCAGGTGCACGGTTCGGAGAATTTTATTGCATTTGTGACGATGCTAGTGGTGGCGCTGGTGATTAATCGCCTGGCAACTGGTTTACGTCGCGAGACCGAGGTGGCACATCTGAACGAGCGGCGCGCGCGCCGCTTGCAGGATCTGGCGATCGCGTTGGCCAATGCCAACACTGCGCACGAGGTGCTGATACTTGCACAGCCTGCCCTGGATGCTGAATTTGATGGGCCTTGCCTGCTGGCCTTGAACACAGAAAATGGGGAGCTCGACACCAGCTCAAACGTACCAACAGCCATCGTCGATGGCTTGCGTTGCTGCATGCGTGAAGCACGGGTGTTGGGGCCGGGCACAGAGCGCTGGCCAGGTCTGGATGCTTGGTATCTGCCGTTGGGTGAAAAGGGCCAGATTTGCGGCGCTGTGTGTATATCTTCGGTCGCGGCGGATGATGATAATGGACGCGAACACGCGCGCGCTCTGTGTACCATATTGGCACAGGCATTGTGGCGCGTGCGCCTGACTTCTTCGATGCTGGCGGCGCAAGGCGAGGCGCAACGCCAGCAATTGCAAGCGATCTTTCTGGCCGCAATCTCGCATGATCTGCGCACGCCTTTGGCGGTGGTGGTGGGCGCGGCGTCGTCCCTGCAAATGCAGCGTGAAAAATTGGATCTGGCTGAGCAAGATCGTTTGCTAGCGAGCATCGTTAGTGAAGCCAATTACTTAACCACGGTGACAGAAAATACCCTGCAGCTAGTACGTCTTTCTCACGCATCAAAGTTAATCTCAGATACCAGCAAACATGACTGGGAATCGATGGAAGAAATTGTCGGCGCAGTGCTGGCAAGAGTGCGCGAGCGCGATCCTGGGCGACGCATTATTTCCAAAGTGTCTAACAACTTACCGCTGGTCAAAGTTGATCCGGTACTGATCGCGCAATTATTGAGCAACCTGCTCGATAACGCACTGAAGTATAGCGATGACAAGATTGATCTGACTGTTGATACGGTGACGGACGGGCCTGAACTGCAATTGCGGCTGTTGGTCGAGGATCGTGGGCCAGGCATACCAGAGGAAGAGCAATTGAGCATCTTTGAAGCATATTCGCGTCTAGATCACAACGATCAGGCTAGCCAGCGTGGTGCAGGTCTGGGCCTGGCGGTTTGTCGCGCCATCGCCCTGGCACATGAAGGAGGTCTAGTTTTGCACCAACGCGCTGGTGGTGGCAGCAGCTTCACGCTCAGCCTGCCGGTCGATACTGTGCAACCGCAAGCCTTAGGAGATGCCTGATGAACATGCGCGTCTTGGTGGTGGAAGATGATAAGGAAATCCGTGCCTTCATCCGTTCGTCCTTGTCGATAGAAGGATTTGAGGTTCAAACTGCGGTCTCGGTCAGCGAGGCCAAGGCCATGTTGCACAACGACCTGCCCGACGTCATGTTATTGGATCTGGGTTTGCCTGATGGCGATGGCATCGAGCTGGTGCGCGAAGTGCGCAAACAGCATAACTTGCCTATCTTAATTGTCTCGGCCAGGCATCAGGAGTCGCAAAAAATCCTCTTGCTAGATGCAGGTGCCGATGATTTTTTGAGCAAGCCTTTTAGCGTAGGTGAGCTGCTGGCACGCATACGCGTCGCCTTGCGGCATCGTGGCACCACTTTGTCTGCAGCGGTCACCGAGTATGTACTCGATGATTTGCAAGTGGATCTGGCCTCGCATGAGGTGCAATGTCGCGGAGCAGTGCTTCACCTGACACCGACAGAATTCAAGCTGCTTGCCAGGCTGGTACGCAGTGCCGGGCGCGTGGTCACGCATAGACAATTATTGACTGATGTCTGGGGCAATGAATTCATCGATCACACCCATTATCTGCGCCTCTACATGGCGCAATTGCGCGCCAAGATAGAAGAAAATCCAGCTGAACCGCGTTATTTGCTGACCGAGACCGGCGTTGGATATCGCTTGGCTATCAACTGACGGTTCGACTTAGTTTCAGCTTTTTTGAGCGAAATAACAACGAATAATTCTTCCATATGCGTTCCTAATACCGTTAGCAGGATAGTGGCACCCTGTTTAACCAATATGAAGACAATATGAGTAAAGATTCTCAGCGCGAAAGCGTCGCTGCACTCACTCTGGGGGCTCTGGGTGTAGTGTACGGTGACATCGGTACCAGTCCCTTGTACACCATGAAAGAAGTGTTTAGCCCGGCCACCGGCATCCCGCTGGATGCTACCCACCTGATCGGTGCGGTCTCGGTGATTTTTTGGGGCTTGATGATGGTGGTCACACTCAAATACGTCATGTTGATTTTACGTGCCGATAACCGCGGCGAAGGCGGCATCATGGCGCTGACCGCACTGGCCGCCAAGGCTGCTGGCAAAACCCCGCATAGCCGCGTACTGTTGTTGCTGACTGGCGTATTCGGTGCTGCGCTGTTCTACGGTGATAGCGTGATCACTCCCGCCATTTCGGTGCTCAGTGCAGTTGAGGGTATCGAGGTAGTTTCGCTCACGTTCAAACCCTATGTATTACCTATTTCGATTGCAGTACTGATTGGTCTGTTTGCAGTACAACGTCATGGTACTGGGCTGGTAGGTAAGTTGTTTGGTCCGGTGATCGTGGTGTGGTTTGCTGTCCTTGCTACGGCTGGCGTGAGTGAAATTATTCAACAGCCAGCCATTTTGGCCGCACTAAATCCGCTCAATGCCCTCCGATTTTTGACCTCGCAAGGTTGGCACATTTTTGTCGCAGTCGGTGCGATTGTGTTGGCGTTTACCGGTGCCGAGGCGCTATATGCCGACATGGGACATTTTGGCAAACGGCCGATACGTTTGGCCTGGATGGGCTTGGTCTTGCCGGCCTTGGCCATTCACTACATGGGTCAGGGTGCACTCTTGATGCGTGATCCGGCTGCGTTGGAAAATCCCTTCTATCGTATGTTCCCGACCAGTGTACTGGTGCCGATGGTGATGCTGGCCACGGTCGCTACCGTGATCGCTTCTCAGGCAGTGATTTCAGGTGCGTATTCGATGACCAAGCAAGCCATGCAATTGGGCTTGTTGCCGCGCATGCAGGTGCATTTCACTTCGGTCAAAGAAATGGGGCAAATTTATGTGCCTAGTGTGAATTGGATCTTGCTCGCTGGCGTGTTATTGGCCGTGCTGGGTTTCGGTAGCTCTTCTGCCATGGCCGCGGCTTACGGTATTGCAGTCACTGTGACGATGCTGATTACTACTTTGCTTACATTTTTCGTGATCCGCAATGCATGGAATTATGCTTTGCCGGTGGCCATTGCATCGACTGCCGTATTTCTGATGCTCGATACGTTGCTGGTCGTGTCCTGCTCGCTCAAATTCTTAGATGGTGGCTGGTTCCCACTAGTGCTCGGCGGTTTGATCTTCACCATCATGGCAACCTGGCGTCGTGGCCGCGAGCTGCTCATCACGAATATTCTTCAGGATGATCCAGAACTGTTACCTTTCATCACGGCTCTGTCTGGAGATAGCATGCCGCGCGCTTTCCGCACTGCGATCTATGCAGTGGCGAACCCGGAGACAGTTCCGCAAGCTCTGATGCATAACCTTAAGCACAATCAGGTATTGCATGAGCGCAATGTCATTCTCACCGTGGTGTTTCATGACGTGCCATGGATACCAGTTGAAGATCGCTTGAAAGTCGAAGCGCTAGTGCCGGGTTTCTGGAAAGTGAAGGTCAATTACGGTTTCAAAAATTCGCCGGATATCCCCAAGGCGCTGGAACTATGTGAAGCACAAGGCTTACCAATTAATCTGTTCGAGACTTCGTATTTCCTCAGCCGGGAAATCGTCGTGCCAACCAAAGGCACAGGCATGGCGCATTGGAGGGAGTTGTTGTTCGCTGTTATGTCACGAAATTCTGGTAGCGTTGCAGACTTCTTTAAATTGCCGAATAATTGCGTGATTGAGTTGGGTACCAGAGTACAAATTTAAATTTTAAAAAAGACCTTGCCACACACAAGCCCACCACGCAGTTTCCAATACTGTCTGGTGGATTTTTTTCGTTTTTAATACACGCTTTCTACTCATAAAATTGTAACTGTTCAGCTGCTATGAAAATGAGTAAAAACAAAACATCTCAGCGTTGAGACGTTTTGACCTTTTCCTTAGCTCCTAGATGGTCATCATAAATCATTCGTTTATTTTCCAAATTTTTACAGTTTGTTTACACGATCTTGATTAGTCTTTACAAAGTTTTTACGGACTTTTGTCTATTCTTCTCAGTGTAAAAACCAAAGGGGGAAGTCATGGCTTATTTGATGAATTATTTGATGGATATTTTGTATGTAGGCGGGATAGCTGGTTTTTTTCTGCTGGTCTGGGCCTTGGCGCAGGCATGTGAAAAATTGGGAGGCAAAGCATGAACACTTTTTATCTGATCGGCACCGTCGTGGCGGCAGGTCTGTTGGTGTATTTGGTCGTGGCTTTATTGAACGCTGAGGAGCTGTGATGACTACGCAAGCTATCATTTTATTGATTACTTTTTTAGCTGTTTTGCTGGCCTTGTCGTATCCCTTAGGGGTCTTGATCGCCAAGATCGCTGATGATAAAGCTGCCGTACCCGGATTTGCTTGGTTAGCCTGGCTAGAAAAAGGCTTATACAAAGTTGCAGGTGTAAAAGCCGATGACGGTATGGGCTGGAAGAGTTATGCAGTGGCTTTGGTGGTGTTTAATACCCTGGGCGCATTTGCCGTATATCTGGTGCAACGCCTGCAAGCTTGGTTGCCGCTTAATCCTCAGGCGCTCGCCAATGTCAGTTCTGATTCTTCCTTCAATACCGCAGTCAGCTTTGTCAGCAACACTAACTGGCAAGGCTATGTCGGCGAAGCGACCATGAGCTATCTGACGCAGATGCTGGTCTTGGCGGGACAAAACTTTTTCTCTGCCGCTACCGGAATTGCCGTGGTGTTTGCCTTGATACGCGGCTTCTCGCGTCATTCATCAAAATCCATCGGTAATTTCTGGACCGATATGACGCGTTCTACGCTATATCTGTTGTTGCCGCTGTCTATAATCTTTGCGACCTTCTTGATAGGTCAAGGCGTGATCCAAAATTTCTCCGCTTATAAAGACGTACAGTTGATTGATCCTGTCACGTATAGCCAGCCTAAGGTCGGTGCTGATGGCCAGCCTTTAAAAGACGACAAGGGCGCGCCTGTCATGGAGACCTTGACGACAACCACCCAGACTATTGCAATGGGGCCAGTGGCCTCGCAAGAAGCGATCAAGATGCTTGGTACGAATGGCGGGGGCTTCTTCAATGCCAACTCTGCACATCCTTATGAAAACCCAAATGCGCTGGTCAATTTCTTCCAGATGATTGCTATCTTCCTGATACCGGCGGCACTGTGTTTTGCCTTTGGTCGCATGGTGGGCGATAAGCGCCAAGGCTGGGCGGTGCTGGCCGCGATGACGGTCTTGTTTGTGATCATGACAGTCACGGTGATGGTGTCTGAGCAGCAGGCACATCCGCTATTGGCATCTTTAAATGTTGATCAAGCCAGCAGTGTGTTGCAGGCAGGCGGCAATATGGAAGGTAAAGAAACTCGCTTTGGCATCAGCGCTTCGGCATTGTTTGCGGCGATTACAACAGCGGCCTCTTGCGGTGCGGTCAATGCCATGCATGATTCGCTGATGCCAGTGGGTGGTTTGGTACCTATGGTGCTGATGCAATTTGGTGAGGTGGTATTTGGCGGTGTGGGTTCAGGTCTGTACGGCATGTTGATCTTCGCGATTTTGGCAGTCTTTATTGCAGGCTTGATGATAGGCCGCACGCCAGAATATTTAGGCAAGAAGATTCAGTCGTTTGAAATGAAAATGACTTCCATCACCATCCTGGTTACACCTGTTCTGGTCTTGGCTGGTACCGCAATTGCCGTGATGTCTGAGGCGGGCAGAGCTGGCATGTTAAACCCCGGTGCGCATGGTTTCTCTGAGATTTTGTATGCCTTCTCCTCAGCCGCCAATAACAACGGCAGCGCCTTTGCCGGCCTGAGTGCCAACACGCCTTTTTACAATGTCATGTTGGCCATCGCGATGTGGTTTGGCCGTTTCGCCATGATCGTTCCTATCCTTGCGATTGCCGGTTCTCTGGCCGCCAAGAAACGTCTGGAAGTTAACGCCGGCACCATGCCTACTCATGGGCCTATGTTTATCGCCCTGTTGGTCGGCACCGTCGTTTTGATCAGTGTTCTGAACTATGTGCCAGCGCTTGCTTTAGGCCCGGTGGTTGAACATCTGCAACTCATCGCGCCACGCTAAGAATTAAGGGGATTCTCATGTCTATTACTACTATTCAAAAAAATATCGCTGGCATTGACACCACCAATACCACGAATGCCACGGATGCCACATTAAGCGACAAGCCTCGTCTGTCGCTATTTGATTCCAGCCTGATTGTTCCGGCAATTGTTGATTCGTTTAAAAAACTCAGCCCACGCACGCAGTTACGCAGCCCGGTCATGTTTGTGGTGTATGTCGGCAGCATCATCACCAGCTTGTTGTTCGTGCAGGCTTTGATGGGTCAGGGTGAAGCCAGCCCAGGCTTTATCCTCGCGATTTCTATCTGGTTATGGTTCACGGTCTTGTTTGCCAACTTTGCCGAAGCATTGGCCGAAGGCCGCAGCAAGGCGCAAGCCGCTTCGTTGCGCGCTTTGAAACAAGCTGTCATCGCCAAAAAACTGGCGATACCAAAACATGGCACCACCTGGTTGCCCGCCTTTGTCGATGACCTGCGCAAAGGCAATGTGTTTTTAGTCGAAGCTAATGATGTCATCCCTATCGATGGTGAAGTGATCGAAGGTGTGGCAACGGTAGATGAGAGCGCCATTACGGGCGAATCTGCGCCAGTCATTCGCGAATCTGGCGGCGATTTTTCTGCGGTGACAGGTGGTACCCGTGTGCTGTCAGATTGGCTGGTAGTACGCGTCACCTCAAATCCGGGTGAAGCTTTTATCGATCGTATGATCGCTATGGTAGAAGGTGCCAAGCGCCAAAAGACGCCGAATGAAGTTGCCCTGACGATCTTGCTGGTAGCGCTGACCATTATCTTCTTGCTGGTCACCGTCACCTTATTGCCTTACTCCTTGTTCAGTGTAGAAGCAGCTAAGGCGGTGGGCATTGCCTCTTCGCCGATTTCTATTACGGTGTTAATTGCCTTACTGGTTTGCCTGATCCCAACCACGATAGGCGGCTTATTATCTGCTATCGGTGTAGCAGGCATGAGCCGCATGATGCAAGCCAA
>JANYFV010000231.1 GCA_025359635.1 Undibacterium sp.
CTGATTGGGATGCTGCTTACAAGAAGAAATTTGGCGTTGAAGTGCAACTTTATGCACCCTATGTGTATGACGCTGTCATGGTCATGGTTGAAGCAATGAAACAAGCAAGCTCATCAGATCCGGCAAAATACTTGCCTATGCTAAAGAAAATTCAATATAAGGGTATTACCGGCACGCTAGAATTTGATGCTAAAGGCGATTTAAAGGAAGGAACATTAACGATTTTCACGTTTAAAGGCGGAAAACGGGAAATGGTTCAGGTTGTAAAATAAATTGACGAAATATTAGCGTTAAAAAAACAGCGAATCTTATCAATTCGCTGTTTTTTTAACTTAAATGGGAAACCTCAGATTAAATTGGTTTCTTTCGGCGATTACTTAGATGCCAAAACCCACTTCACTAAAACGCGCGCTTCGGCTTCAGTTACTTGTGGATTTGCTGGCATAGGAATTGCGCCCCAAACACCGCTACCACCCTTCATTACCTTTGCAACCAACTTATCTTCTGCCGTTTTATCTCCAACATATTTCTTGGCGACATCCTTGTAGGCAGGACCAACCACTTTATTTGCTACTGAATGACATGCCATACAGTTTTTTGCTTTTGCCAGATCGGCATTCGCCATTGCAGAACCAGATACAAAAATGACCACAGTTGCCAAAGTAGCACTAGCTAATATTGAATATTTCATTGAGCTCTTTCAGGTTAAAAAAATCGGCATGGTATTTTACCTCGATTCGGTAACGCTCCAATAACAACGGATCAATTCTACCTGCGGTTGACCTAAGGTAGAATTGCTTCTATGATTTACCCAAAGGATATTCATTAATGCCACTTATCATCATCATCGCTTTACTTACCTTACTCAAATATATGGAGGTGTCATTTCTTGATTCTATCTCCTGGTGGTGGATTGTTGGTTTAATGGTGCTCGCATTCTTATGGTTTGAGTTTTTCGAACGCATGCTTGGTCTAGACAAACACAAAGCAGATACTCAAACCGAAATTATGAAAAAAAATCGATTGAAACGTTCTTTCGACAAAAAAAAATAAATTCGCCGTTGGCAAACCTGCCAAGACAAAAGTCAATATTATTCGACAATTGCACAAAGCAAGTATCTGTTTAGCATACCAAAGATGAATATTGAACTTCGTCAGCTGCGTTATTTTTTGGCCGTTGCGGAAGAGATGCATTTCGGCCGCGCTGCAAAAAAATTGCACATGACGCAACCTCCCCTGTCGCAAACGATACAAAGCCTGGAAACAAACCTGGGGGCACCCTTATTTACCCGCAGCACGCGCAGCATCGCATTAACGCCAGCAGGACGCGCGCTGATACCTGAAGCTCGGCGCATACTAGCGCAAGCTCAGGCACTGCCGCAACTTGCGCAAAGAGCTGCATCAGGAGAAACAGGCCATTTATCACTGGCTTTTGTCTCTATCGCAGATTACAGTGTTCTGCCACCGTATTTGCGCGAGTTTCGTCAACGCTATCCAGAAGTGCGCATAGAATTGCGTGAGGCCACCAGCGATGTCCAACTCCAGCTTTTAGAGAATGCAGAAATCGATGCGGGCATACTCATTCCACCTATTCCAGCAAGACTGGCTGCTAGCTTAGTTCATCAAAAAGTATTGTCGGAACCCTTGATACTGGCGGTCCCGGAATCCCATGCAAAACGTAAAAATGCGGCTTCGCTGCACAGCTATAAAGATCTACCTCTCATCGTCTTTCCGCGTAAAATTGCGCCGGCTTTGTATGACACGATCTTTGCCTGTTTCCGCACTGAGGGGTTGACACCAACCGTCGGCCAAGAAGCAATTCAAATGCAAACTATTGTTGGTCTTGTATCGGCTGGCATGGGCATCGCACTTGTGCCACAATCTGTCTCGAATTTAAAACGCCCCGGCGTGATTTATCATGCGCTCCCTGCACTACGTGGCAAAGTCGAAATTGATATCGCGTGGCGCAAAGAGAATTTCTCCCCAGTACTCAAGGCTTTTTTAGCTTTATTAAAAAATCAGGAAAATTTTACGTGACAATTCTTCACCCCAACCCCGATCCGGTCGCCATACATCTCGGTTTTATCTCGATACATTGGTACGGCTTAATGTACTTAGCCGCCTTTATGCAATTTATTGCTTTGGGTCGGGTAAGAATACGCCAGGCTCACATAGCTGACTTGGGATGGAAAAAGGAAGACATTGACGACATGCTGTTTTATGGCGTGCTTGGCGTCATCATCGGCGGTCGCCTCGGTGAAGTGGTGTTTTATCAGCTGCCCTATTTTATGGACAACCCATTGGAAATTTTTGCGGTCTGGAAAGGCGGCATGTCTTTTCATGGTGGCTTGATCGGCGTCATGTTTTCCATGTTTTTATGGGCGCGCAAGGCCAAACGCAATCTCGCCGATGTCTACGATTTTATTGCACCACTCGTGCCACTTGGCTATGCTGCTGGCCGCATTGGAAATTTCATTAATCACGAATTGCCTGGCCGGGCGGCCTCAGCCGATTTGCCATGGGCGATGATCTGGCCAGGTATTGATTATCCTGTACATCCTTCACCTATTTACCAGGCCTTAGTTGATGGACTTCTTCTGTTTATTATCTTATGGCTTTATGCCCGTAAAGCGCGCCCGACTCTTGCTGTCGGTGCCATGTTTGTGATGTTGTATGGCTGCGCACGTTTTTTTACCGAGTTTTTCCGCACACCTGATTTTGAAGTGAATGTGGCTGGAGTAACAATTTCAGCTGGACAAATGTACTCACTTCCAATGATCATTGGTGGCGCAATACTCCTCTATCTAGCCTATACAAAAACACCGGCAATTGTCACCACGTCCAAAAAAATTAAAGGCAGGAAATAATCCACAATGTCAGATATTTTTTGCTTGATTAAAGATCAGCTTGCTTTCGTTACGCTCTCCAATCCGGGTAAGCTCAACGCAATTGATGTGACGATGTGGAACGCTCTGCGTGAGCAGTTTAAGACTTTGACTCAGAATGAAGATCTACGCTGTGTCATCATCAAAGGGGCAGATGGTAACTTTGCAGCCGGTGCGGATATTGAAGAATTTGCCACGGTGCGCAACAACATCAGTGATGGAATGTTCTATCACAATGATACGGTTGCATTGGCATTACAGGCTATCAGCGAATGCCGGCATCCGATTATTGCCGCCATCGAAGGAATATGTGTCGGTGGTGGTTTAGAAATTGCCTGTACTTGCGACATCCGTATTGCCGCACCTGATGCACGTTTTGGTATTCCGATTAATCGCCTTGGTTTTCCGCTCGCGCCAGAAGAATTGCGCGGCCTGCTCGAGTTGACAGGCAAGGCAGTCGCCTTAGAAATACTACTTGAAGGCCGGGTATTTGATGCTATCGAAGCCAAAGACAAGGGCTTGCTACACCGGCTTTCAGACGATGTCCAAAAAGAGGCATTGGCAACTGCATTACGCATTGCAAAAGGTGCGCCAGCTGCTGCACGTATCAACAAGCAATTGGTAAAACGCCTGACGGCGAGTTCCGCGCCGCTAAGCGAAGAGGAAGCACACGCTGTTTTCGCTTTTCTTGAAACTAAGGATTACCGTGAAGGCGTCGCTAGTTTCTTGGATAAACGCCCGCCAAAATTTACCGGAAAATAAATTCGGAACAAATCAAAAGTACTCCGCCATGATTTCAACTAACGCCAATTTATACGCCCTTTTCGCCGCTAATTTTCCGCAAGATTTAAACAGTTGCTGCATAGAGACGGAAGATGCCCGTTACTTTAGCTGGTTAGACATAGAACGTGCCAGTGCGAAAATAGCCAATCTACTCAGCAGTCTCCAACTTCAGGTGGGCGCAAGAGTAGCGGTGCAGGTAGAGAAATCTGCTGAGGCCTTAATTCTGTATCTGGCGACTGTCCGCGCTGGCTACGTTTATCTACCTCTCAACACCGCGTATCGCGATGCAGAGGTCGAGTATTTTTTGCGTGATGCTGAGCCGGAAGTTGTGGTCTGCGCGCCGCAGCAGTTTGGCTGGGTATCGCAATTGGCTTTCAAGACCGGTACTCGTCACGTATTTACCCTTGATGCACCAGCGGCAGGAAATAATTCTGGCAGCCTGTTGCAACGCGCCCTGTCCCACCCGGATCAATTTGAAACTGTGCAGAGTGCGCCGGATGACTTGGCCGCTATTCTTTACACCTCAGGCACCACCGGGCGCAGCAAAGGCGCCATGCTAACGCACGACAATCTTGCTTCGAATGCCAAGGTACTAAAAGAAACCTGGGCTTGGAACAAGCATGATGTGCTGCTACATACCCTGCCGCTGTTTCATGTGCACGGCCTTTTCGTTGCATCGCATGGCGCTTTGCTGAATGGCACAAAGATGATTTTTCTGGCCAAATTCAATGCAGCGCAGGTGTTAAGTTACTTGCCACGCACAACGGTATTTATGGGTGTGCCGACATATTATGTTCGCCTCTTGCAAGAGTCTAATTTTACGCAAGAAACTTGCAAAAATATGCGCGTGTTTATCTCAGGCTCGGCACCATTATTATTAGACACCTTTCTTAAGTTCACACGCTGCACTGGCCATACAATTTTAGAACGTTACGGCATGAGCGAAACCGCGATGCTGACATCCAATCCCTATGTAGGAAAACGCGTGGGTGGTACTGTTGGCCAAGCCTTAGCGGGTGTCGATGTACGCGTCGTCACTTCCGAGAGCCTCGCTTGCGCAACAGATGAGATCGGTGATATTCAAGTCAAAGGTGCCAACGTCTTTAAAGGCTATTGGCGCATGCCAGAAAAAACCGCCGAAGAATTTACCAATGACGGCTACTTCCACACTGGCGACGTCGGCAAGTTTGATCGTGATGGATATTTGAGTATAGTCGGACGCAGCAAAGATTTGATTATTTCTGGTGGCTACAATGTTTATCCAAAAGAAATCGAATCCATTATCGATGACATGCCCGAGGTACTAGAATCCGCCGTGATCGGATTGCCGCATGCAGAATTTGGCGAGGTTGTTGTGGCCATCATTATTTTAAAACCCAAAAAAACACTGTCAGAACTGACTCTGATTGCACGATTAAAAGAAATGATCGCCAACTTTAAAGTACCGAAAAGCGTGTATTTTTTAGATGCGTTACCGCGCAATGCGATGGGGAAAGTTCAAAAAAATATTTTGCGCGCAATATACAAAAAGGGCTAAGCCTTTTTGTCGAGCAAACGCATTACCACCTTCCACTCAGCCGCAGTCACAGGGTTGATCGAGAGCCGGCTGCCTTTTTTTAGCACTACCATATCCGACAATGCCTCACACGCACGCATTTCTGGCAAACCAAGCAAGCGCGTTTTGCGGATTGCCTTGATATCGACCATCATCCAGCGCGGATTTTCTGCTGTGGCTTTGGGGTCAAAATACTTGCTGGCCGCATCGAATTGTGTGTCATCTGGATAAGCTGTGCTGACCACTTCGGCGATGCCAGCGACGCCAGGTTCTGCACAACTAGAATGATAAAACACGACGCCATCACCGACGCGCATATTGTCGCGCATAAAATTACGCGCCTGGTAATTACGCACACCAAACCACGGGTTCGTCTTTGCCGCCAAGGCATCGTCTATACTGACTTCTCCGGGCTCGGATTTCATTAACCAATATTGCATAGTAAATTTAAGTCCCAAATAAAATCTTCAAATAAAATCACAAAATAAAATATTAGCGCAGAAATGCAAAAAGCATTTGCAAACATTTGCAAATGCTTTTTAAATAAGTCCCCACCGATGCCGCTATGCCGGCATCCTGAACCAGGAGGTTCAAGTTGGCCGCAGTCCGTTCAACTTCGGGTTCATCGGTCTAGCGACGCTCACACCAGCCAAACAATTTCCGCAGCCTGTGCACATAAATGGTTCAAGGAATATATGGCACTGGCGAACACGGTAGGGAATTTAAGTTTACTCTCAACGGCCTTTAAGCACTACACTTTTTTTAATTAAATTTAATAATAAGCACGATGTTTAGAATAGATTTTCTTGCGGTGTTAGTGCTTGATCGATCGCTTCATGCATACCTAGTATTTTTTGCTTCACTTCAGCCATCGTCAATCCTGACATTGGTCCTTCAGGTGATTTAGTTGCCAATAACTCAGTCGCTAAACTCAACGCGGCCATGACTGCGATTCTATCTGTCCCTTTAATTTTGGCCGCATCGCGGATCGCACACATCTTATCGTTCAGGTATGACACAGCATCTAGCAATGCAGTATCTTCACCTTCTTTACAGGCTAACTTATACGACTGCCCCATGATTGCAACATCTAACTGAATAGTGCTTTTATCTTTCATGCTTCTTCCTCGTCAACATCATCTTCTTTGGTATCTTCTTGCGGTAACTGCGCCAACAATGTAGCAACACGCTGATGTGCCTCTTTCATGCGTTGCTGCATATCTTTATTCTCAGCGGAAAGTTCAACCGAATTGCGACGTAATTCACCATTTTCGAGCCGCAAGGCATGGGTCAAACTGACCAGGCGTTCGACTTTATCGGAGAGTAATTCAAATTCAGAAATCATCTTGGTAACTTATTTAAAAATCAGGGGTAGGTCAATGTCCAGATTGCATTTGCTTTTCATTCGCAAGTCTTAAGTGATTCATGTTGCAGTTAGCGCCAACTTAGACAGTGAAATGAATTCGCATTATAAGGCTAAAATAAAGCGATTTTTTTACTTACAACATTTCTATCTGCAATCCATAAGCCCAAATAAGTGCCGACTAGAAAAATAATCCAACGCGCTACTTGTAAGCAAAAATCGTCGAAATCCGTCACTAATTATTATGAATGTGCCATACAAAGAAAATAACGAGTGAAACTGCAATGCAACAACTGTATTTTTGTCGGATCAGCAAGCATTTTATGCGACAGTGAATGGAAATTAATAACGACAGCGCCACATTTATAAAAAATAGGTTATTATTTAACGATAGTTTATTGCTTGAAAATACAGATTTCGTTGTTACGCTCTTTGTCACCATTGAATTGACACTGAATGTCTCCAGATAAGTACTATTAGAATCTAATCTGACGCGCTAGCTCCTAAACACGACGTGCTACATCTGTAATCTAGCCTAAAACTGGCTTGACACTATTGTAGAACTACCCCCTTTTATTTACCCCTCTCAACGAGAAATCCATGAGCGAAAACATCAAATACGTAAGTGACGCCTCTTTTGAAGCAGACGTTTTAAAATCCGACAAACCAGTCCTGGTCGATTTCTGGGCTGAATGGTGCGGGCCATGCAAAATGATTGCGCCGATTCTTGAAGAAATCTCCAAGGAATATGATGGTAAAGTTGTGGTTGCCAAACTAGATGTAGATGCTAATCAGGCAGTGCCTGCCAAATTTGGTATCCGCGGCATCCCTACTTTGATACTGTTTAAGAATGGCGTTGCAGCAGCGCAAAAAGTAGGCGCTCTTTCAAAAGGTCAACTAACTTCCTTTATCGATAGCAATATTTAAGGTAAGATGTAACTCAACTTTTCAAGCGATGCATATGTGTCGCTTGAAAAATATTACCAATGTAAGCACTTTAAGACATTTTTTAGAATACAATTTCGGCTAAATAAGCAATTCAATAGTTTAATAGCCAGAAGCATTCATAATCACCATCCTGTAGTTCATTTCTTTCACTCCCCCACCTCTACCTCCCGTCTCGGGACACTCAACATGCACTTATCAGAATTAAAGGCGTTACACGTCTCAGCCTTGCTAGAAATGGCCGTCAGCTTAGACATCGACAACGCCGCACGGATGCGCAAACAAGAACTCATGTTCGCTATCCTTAAAAAACGCGCCAAATCCGGCGAACAAATTTTTGGCGATGGCGCCCTCGAAGTATTGCCTGACGGCTTTGGCTTCTTGCGCTCGCCCGATGCCAGTTACATGGCGTCGACTGACGATATATATATCTCGCCCTCGCAAATTCGTCGTTTTAATTTGCACACCGGCGATTCTATCGAAGGTGAAGTACGCACTCCCAAAGACGGTGAGCGCTACTTTGCCCTGGTTAAAGTCGACAAGGTCAATGGCGAAGCGCCAGAAGCCTCGAAACACCGCATTTTGTTTGAAAACCTCACACCACTGCATCCGAACAAGGTTTTGCAATTAGAACGTGATATGCGTGGTGAAGAAAACACCACCGGTCGTATCATCGATCTGATCGCGCCTATCGGTAAAGGCCAACGCGGCTTGCTGGTGGCCTCACCTAAATCAGGTAAATCGGTCATGTTGCAACATATTGCGCATGCGATTACGACTAATCATCCTGATGTCACCATGATCGTCTTACTGATCGATGAGCGTCCGGAAGAAGTCACCGAGATGCAGCGTTCGGTACGCGGTGAAGTAGTAGCGTCGACGTTTGATGAGCCGGCAACGCGTCACGTACAAGTCGCTGAGATGGTCTTGGAAAAAGCCAAGCGTCTGGTCGAGATGAAGAAAGACGTCGTTATTCTGCTCGATTCGATTACGCGTCTGGCACGTGCCTACAATACCGTCATCCCGGCTTCCGGCAAGGTATTGACCGGTGGTGTCGATGCGAATGCCTTGCAACGCCCTAAACGCTTCTTCGGTGCGGCGCGTAACGTGGAAGAAGGTGGTTCACTAACCATCATCGCCACGGCCTTGATCGAAACCGGTAGCCGCATGGATGACGTGATCTACGAAGAGTTCAAAGGAACCGGTAACATGGAAGTCCATCTGGAACGCCGCCTCGCCGAGAAGCGCGTGTATCCATCGATCAACCTGAATAAATCGGGTACACGTCGTGAAGAATTGTTAATCAAACCTGATCAATTGCAAAAAATCTGGATCTTGCGCAAGCTGCTGTATAGCATGGACGAGATCGAAGCGATGGAGTTCATTCTCGACAAGATGAAGGCGACTAAAAACAATGCAGAGTTTTTCGAAATGATGCGACGCGGCGGGTAATACGCCTTAGTCAGTCTGAAAAAAAAGCCGCTACCAAGAAATTGCTAGCGGCTTTTTTTACGCTTACTTATTTACTTCGTAACCAAATCAGCCGACTTGTCCCAGCCACCACCCACTGCTTTATAGATACTCACGACCGCCGTTAAGTGAGCCCGTTGCGTGTCGATCAAACTAGCTTCCGCCTGCAATAAATCACGTTGCGCACTGAGCACCTCCAGATAACTGCTGTAACCGTTTTTGTAACGCAGATCCGCCAGGCGCAAGGAATCCTTCAATGCCACGACCCTGCGCTTACTTGCTGCATAAATCTGTTCGTTGGCGCCGGCATTCGTCAAAGCATCGTGCACATCGCGGAATGCACCTTGCACGGTCTGTACGTATTGCGCCAAAGCTTGCGTTTTACGTGCCTCAGCGGCCGACACTGCTGCACCAATGGCACCGGCTCTAAATACAGGTTGCACCAGACTAGCGCCGACATTCCACAATAAAGATGCCGGATTAAACAGGTCTTGAAGCACGCGCGATTCATCGCCGATACCTGTGGTCAATTTCACGCTAGGAAAATACGATGATTTAGCTTGTCCGACATCTGCATTGGCTGCGACCAAAGCCTGTTCGGCTGAGATAATATCTGGACGACGATTCAACAAATCCGATGGCAAATCTGCCGGTAAGTTTAAGGACTGATACAGGCCATCGATA